>JANMFO010000250.1:0-5608 GCA_031374245.1 Chitinophagaceae bacterium
GAATTTCCTCTAATCGTAATTTTATTTGATGAACCGGGACTACCCTGACCAGATGTAATAGTAACACCAGCTGCTTTTCCCTGTAATTGCTGGTCTGTTCCTTGCTTATAGTAATACGTAGGTTGATTGACAGTTGCAACACTTCCAGTCATATCCCTTTTATGAGTTGTTGCATATCCTGTCACTACCACTTCCTGCAAGGCTGTACCAGCTGTTTTCAACGAAACATTGATAGTAGATGTGGTTGCTTTTAATTTTATCTCTTTATTATCATAGCCAACCGCGGAAACAACCAATGTGCCACTTAACTTAGAGATGGTAAGGCTGAATACACCTTTTGAATCCGATGTGGTGCCTTGTGTTGTTCCTTTTAAAAAAATACTGGCCGATGGTATCGGGCTACCATTATCATCTGTAATAGTTCCGGAAACGGTAAAAGAATTAACAGGACGAAATGCCAGCATTATAAAAATAATGGGGGCAATGAGAAGGAGTATACGTTTCATCAGCTTCGTTTTTATGATTAAAAAATTGGAGTCTTATACCCTGATGCGGGTATTTGTGGGATTGCATAAAAGGATTAAAATATTTTAAACCTCACCCCATGACTACTCAAAAAATTATAAACTCCGATTCCCCTCTCCTTCAGGAGAGGGGGCGCAACATCTCCGATATAAAGGAGTAGTGATGGGGTGAGGTCTTGTATTTACTGACCAATGAGCCGGACGATGAAGGGTGTGACACAACAGGTGATGCCATATATTCTATAGCTGGTAACATAAATTTTTATTTACTAATTTTAGACCGTTGTCGTTTATTAAGAACATATCTAATACCCCACTGACCGATAAAGAGCTGGTTGCCTTGTACAAGGAATCGGGTGATATGACCGTACTGGGTGAACTGTACCAGCGGTACATGGAACTGGTATATGGGGTTTGCCTGAAATATTATAAAGAACCGGAGCGGTCGAAAGACAGTGTGATGCTGATATTTGAGGAATTGGTATCAAAATTGAAAAAGCATGAGGTAGACAATTTTAAAGGGTGGCTCCACCAGTTGGCCAAGAACCATTGCCTGATGCAACTGCGGACACCGAAGAATATGAAAACGGTGGAATTTAAGGTGGAGCTTGTGCAATCGGAAGAAGAAGTGCATCTGAATGGTGTGCTGTCCGAAAGGACTCCTTGGGAGGAAAAAGAGGAGAATTTCAAGAAACTGGAATATTGTCTTGGCACATTGTCGGATGAACAAAGAGCTACGGTAAAGCTATTTTACCTGGAAGGGAAATGCTACAACGAAATAGTGGAACTGACCGGGCTGGAATGGAACCAGGTGCGGAGTTTGATACAGAACGGGAGACGGAATTTGAAGAATTGTATAGAGAAAGCTAAGTCGGGAGTCGGGAGCAGTGAGTCAGGGATTTAAGAATAAAAATTATGAACTTTGTAACGCCACATGGCAACAGATAACAACATAAAAACATTTACCACCGCTGATATTGAAAAATATTACAGGGGTTCGCTTTCTAATAAAGAAAGACATGACCTGGAAAAAGCGGCACTGGATGACCCCTTCCTGGCAGATGCGCTGGAAGGATATGCGGTGACCGGGGTAAATGCTGCTGCTGATATTGCAGACTTAAAAAAAAGATTGGCGCAAAGAACTGAAGAAGCCAAAGTGATTCCGCTGAATACAGGTCGTAATAATAATTTCAAACTTCTTCGGGCTGCTGTTGTAATTGGATTTGTAGCTGGTGCGGCTTTTTTGATGTACCAGTTTACCGGCAATAAAAAAGAAAGTGAAATTGCACAGACTAATCCGGCAAAAATTGAAACAGTGAGAGCAACCGATTCTGTTTCTCCTGCTGCTAATACACCTGCTTCTGTTGAAGGAAATAAAACAGCAACTATCTCAACACCCGGGTACAAAAAAGACGACGTTTCGGTTACTACTAATAATAATACTGTTAATAAACCTGTGCCAGTAAGTGAAATGCAAGAAGCAAGTGGTGGCAATGCTGCTACAAAGGAAAAAGTGTTGGATGCAGTGAAAAGCACCCCTGCACCAATAGTAAATGATGTAGCAAAAGCCGATGATGAAAAACAAAAGATAAGTATTGGGGATAAAAACAGGGATGAAACTGATGGATTAGCAAGACAAAAAGCAAAAGATAAACCTGCTGCTGCCCTAAAGAAAGAAACGCAATTTAAAACAACAGCCGGGCAGGTAAACACTCAGGAAGAAGCTAAAGGATTTGCTGATATTGCTGCCAACAAAAGAGCAGATGAACAATACCGCAACCAGCAATCAAATATTTTCCGTGGCCGCATTACGGATGTAAATAATATAGGTGTGCCATTTGCCAACGTAACCAATGCCCAGGATAATGTCGGCACTTACACCGATGCTAAAGGATATTTCAATCTAACTTATCCTGACTCTGTATTAAATGTGCAGGTTCGTTCTATTGGTTTTGAAAATAATGCTGTTCAGTTACGTAACAATGTTAGCAGCACACAGATTGTATTGCAGGATGACAGAAGTAGTTTGTCTGAAGTGATAGTGAGTAATCAAAAACCCAATGCCGCTGCCCGCAGCCGTGAATCGAATATAAAAATAGAAGAATCTGAACCTACGGATGGATGGGACAACTATGACGCATATCTTGCCAACAACCTGAAAGTACCTGAGGATATTAAAACAAAACAAGCCGCCAGCAATAGTGGTTCTGTACAGGTTTCTTTTGAAGTAGATAAAAATGGTGAGCCGACCAATTTCCGTGTAGAAAAATCGCTTTGCAGCTCATGCGATAAAGAAGCAATACGCCTGGTTAAACAAGGACCTAAATGGAAACGGGCAAGCAGTAAAAAAGGAAGAACAACAGTGACTATAAATTTTTAATTACTTTCTGATTGATAAGTCAACCGGCATAACTAAAGATTTTGACTCTTGAATAACGACTTCTGACTCTCCTAACTTCCCCCTACCTTTGTCTTCTCTAAAAAATTAGCTTAATTATGAAAAAACTATTTATCGCAGCCTTCGCTGTATGTACATTGTTTACTGCTGATGCGCAGTTAAAAACACCAGCACCCAGTCCTACACAAACTATCAAACAGGACTTTGGCTTATCTACTGTTGAGCTTTCTTATTCCCGCCCGGTTATGAAAGGAAGAAAAATTTTTGGCGACCTGGTTCCTTTTGGAAAAGTATGGCGCACTGGTGCCAACAATGCTACTACCCTCACTTTTGGAGAAGAAGTAATGATTGGCGGTAAAAAGATTGCAGCCGGTAAATACGGATTGCTGACCATTCCTGATAAAAACAGCTGGACACTTATTATTTCCAAACAAACAGATGTAACCAGCCCTGCTGCTTACAAAGAAGATATGGATGTGGTAAGGGTAACTGCTGAAACCATGAAAATGAAAGACAATATGGAATCGTTCACCATGCAGTTTGCAGATGTAAAACCTAACAGCTGTGCATTACACATTATGTGGGAAAGTACTGCTGTAGCGTTGCCAATTACTGTTGATGTAGAAACAAAAGTAATGGCACAAATTGACCAGTTAATGAATAAGGATAACAAACCTTATTTCAATGCAGCGATGTATTATATGGAAACTGGTAAAGATCTTAACAAGGCACTTGCATGGTTTGATAAAGCTGTTGAAGGCAACCCAACTGCTTTCTGGATTCATCACCAAAGAGCAAACTGTTTGGCAAAATTGGGCAAGAAAGAAGATGCAAAAACCGCTGCTAAAAAATCAATGGAATTAGCTGCAACTGCTAAGAATGATGACTATGTGAAGTTGAATGAAAAGTTGCTGGCTGATTTGAAGTAAAATTTCCCCTAAATCTCTCTGCCAATTGGCGGAAGACTTCAGACGCTGATATTTAAAATAACCCCATTTGTCTGGGGTTATTTTTTTGATAATTGTATTTATCAGAGAGTCATTTCTTTTTTCATGAAGATTGGCTGAAGCAATAAACTGAAGAATACTACGCCGAACGCCCCGATTGGATTTAGCCAGAGGAATCCCATTTTTATAATACCAACCTTTGTAAGAATAAATACCGCCAGCACCAATAACTCTGCCAGCACAGCTGCCCAGAAAACAACATGGCCACTTTTTATTTTCTTTATAAAAAATGCCACCAGAAACACTCCGAGTATTACTCCATAAAATAAAGAACCCAATACATTCACCGCTTCTATCAGGCTGTTACCGATATTGTAGGTAAACATGGCTACTATAATACAAAAGATACCCCAGGCCAATGTATACCATTTTGATAAGCGGTATTCATCTTCACCACTTTCCTTCCTTTTGGTAAACCGGCGGTGAAAATCAATCATAGTACAGGACGCCAGTGAATTGATGGCAGCAGCGATACTACCCCATGAAGCAAGAAAGATGATAGCTATTAATAAACCTACCAGGCCAACGGGCAGGTTGTCCACCACAAAACGAAGGAAGATGTAATTCGTATCATTATTATCACCGCCTATTTCTTTGGTCTTCACCCATTCTTTTACTTTTGTCCGCAGGGCATTGGCAGTATTCTGAAAATTTTGCAACTCTAACAAATGCTGTTCCTGCTTCATTTTATCATTATTATCTGAAGCAGCAGAATAGTTGACAACAGCTTGTTGCTTTTGTAATGTGATTTCATTGTACTGTTGTTGCACCAACCTGAAAGAGTCTTTATACACAGCAGATTGCTCCAATTTTTTCACCTGCACTTCATTAAAAAAAATCGGGGCTTTGTTGAACTGATAAAAAGTAAATACCAATGCCCCAATCAGCAATATCAGGAATTGCATCGGCACTTTCACCAGCCCATTCATCAGCAACCCCATACGGCTTTCTTTCAAAGATTTTGCGGTGAGATAGCGGCCAACCTGTGATTGGTCGGTACCGAAATAGGAAAGAGCCAGGAAAAAACCGCCAATCAAACCACTGAATAAATTATACTGATCACTCCAGTTAAAATGCCCTTTTTCAAAACCAGTAGTGATAACATTTAATTTTCCCATTTTACCACTTACACTCAATGCATCCGTAAAACTTACGTTTTTTGGAAGCATATTCACCACCATGTATGCCGCCAGAAACATACCGATGAAAATAATAATCAGTTGTAATTGCTGTGTATATGCTACTGCTTTAGCACCGCCACTCATGGTATAAATGATAAGCAAACCACCCATCAGAATATTTGTGTAATAAATATTCCAGCCGAATAAAGAAGAAAGGATGATAGATGGGGCAAATACACTGATGCCAGTTGATAATCCTCTTTGCAAAAGAAACAGGAATGAAGTAAGTGTTCTTGTTTTATTGTCAAACCTGTTCTCTAAATATTCATACGCCGTATAAACTTTCAAGCGGCTGAAAATAGGAACGAAAAAAATACAAATGACAATCATCGCCAGCGGTATGCCAAAGTAATATTGCACAAACCTCATTCCATCTGTATAGGCCTGACCCGGCGCTGAAAGAAACGTAATAGCACTTGCCTGGGTGCCCATTATACTTAACAATACTAATCCCCAGGGCAAACTACGGTTTGATAAAAAATAACCTTCCAGGTTATG
>JANMFO010000169.1:0-14832 GCA_031374245.1 Chitinophagaceae bacterium
CCTGTGCCCTTTTAATAGCGGCTTCCACACGGTCCTTCGGCATACCCACACTGCGGGCATTTTGAAAGCAACGGCGCAGCGCAGCATTTTGTCCGGGGTCAGGCCCACCAGCCTTTACTGCAATAATTATCTCTTTACCAATACGGGTAAAGTTCTTCGCCATCTTATCCCAGCGGGCAAACATTGAGGCTTTACGTACTTCAAAAATTCTTCCCATCTCTTTTATTTTTTTGATAACCAACTATAGTTCCCTGAGCATCTTCGTTGCAAGTTTACCCTGAGTTTATCGAAGGGCTCCGTTCAGGGGTTCTGTTCGCTACTCAGCAGTTTACAGCCGGGCTGCAAATCTAAGGCAATGGATGGAAATGAAAAACCGCTCTGCCCAAAGGGAGCAAAGCGGTTTAAGTATATTCTACAGGCTTGTTTTAGCTTTTATCTTCAGCTTTGCCCAGTTTACTTGCATACAATGCTGCATGTACTACTGCAAAACCAAGAGAAATATAAAGCAATGTTTTATCAGCATCAAAACCTACTGTATTCTGATGCAAGAAACCAACAATTGCCAGTAATAAAGCTAATATAATACCGGTAATACGAGCCATTTTCATTCCTTTTCTTCTGTCAGTTCCATTACCAAGGTGACTGTTTTTAGCTCCATACACCAGGTAAATATCAAGACCTATCAGCATCCATACCAATAAACGTATCCATGTGTCCATTGGTAAAAACACCATCATAAATAAACAAACAGCAATACCCAAAATAGGAACCAATGGTACCATCGGAGTTTTAAATGCTCTTGGTAAATCCGGCATTTTTTTACGCATTACCCACACACCAATACAAACTAAGATGAATGCAAATAAAGTTCCAATACTTGTCATTTCTCCTACTACTCTTGCTGGTACAAAGGCGGCAAAGGCACTTACAAACAGCATGAACAAGAAATTATTCTTAGCTGGTGTTTGTGTTTTAGGATTTACAGCAGAGAAAATTTTGGGAATCAAACCATCTTTACTCATACTGAAAAATACACGACTTTGTCCCATCAGCATCACCAGGATTACAGAAGAATAACCAAATAATATAGCTACCACAATGGCACGGTTCAACCAGGGATAATCGGGTTGTATTACACCGGCTGCATTTGCAGTACCCATGTGGTCAATTGCTACAGCCACAGGAGCAATACCGTCTTTACCTGCAAATGTTGTATAACTGGTAACACCTGTCATTACATGGGCAAATAGTATATATAATACAGTACAAATGGCCAGCGAACCCAGAATGCCTATCGGCATATCCCGTTTAGGATTCTTGGCTTCCTGTGCAGCAGTACTTACTGCATCAAACCCGATATAAGCAAAAAAGACAATAGCTGCTGCCCGAATAATACCACTGAATCCAAAGTCGCCGAAATTACCCGTATTATCAGGGATATAAGGATTATAATTATCATTATTAATATATTTCCATCCCAGGAAAATGAAAGTAAGTACTACTGCTATTTTTATAGAAACGATAATACTGTTTACAAAAGCACTTTCTTTAGTTCCTTTTATAAGCAATAAACTCATCAGCACAATAATGAAGACTGCTGGTAAATTAATAATACCACCATCCCAGGGACCGGCAGTTAATTCAGTTGGAAGTGTTATGCCAAACCCATCCAAAAATTTCACTAAATAACGACTCCAGCTTATCCCCACTGTTGCAGCACCTACTGCATATTCCAATACCAAATCCCAACCAATGATCCAGGCCATAAATTCACCCATAGTGGCATAGGAATAAGTGTAAGCACTACCTGCTACTGGAATCATAGACGCAAACTCCGCATAACAAAGACCCGCAAACAGACAGCCCAAACCTGCTACAACAAACGATAGTGTAATTGCGGGACCGGCATGATTAGCTGCGGCCATACCTGTAATGGAAAATAAACCTGCGCCAATGATGGCACCGATGCCAAGAGCAATAAGACCTTTTGCGCCGAGGGTTCTTTTTAATGTATGTTCCCCGGTTTCTGCTGCTTCATTCATTAAAGCATCCATCGGTTTTCTGACAAATAAACTCATGTGTTGTTTTTTAAATTATTGACTAAGTTAGGAAACGTAAAAAGATTTTTATTGTTTAATCGTCTTCTGTCTTGATACGGCAATATAATATAATGGAATGCCTATCAGTACAATTATTAATCCCGGCCAGGTAAATTCCGGCTTATAAATAATCAGCAGGATACAGAATGCCAATCCCATTACTACATACAATGCAGGCAATACAGGGTAGCCAAATGCTTTGTAGGGCCGTTCAGCATCCGGCATTTTCTTTCGTAAAATAAAAATACCAATAATGGTAAGAATATAGAACAGTACAACTACAAAGGAAATCATATCCAGCAGTTGACCATATTTACCACTCAGGCTCCAGATGCAGGCTGCAATACATTGTATCCATAAAGCGACTTGCGGCACTGCATTTTTATTCAGTGTACCCACACTTTTGAAAAATAAACCATCCTTCGCCATTGTATAATAAACTCTTGCACCGGCCAATATCAATCCATTATTACAACCAAAAGTGGACACCATTATTAATACGGCAATAAGAATTGTTCCAAAGGAGGGGAATATTTTATTAGCGGCAGCCACGGCCACCCTGTCATCAGCCGGGAATGCCAGTTCATTTAATGGAAGCACATTCAGGTACATCAGGTTGGCACACACATAAATTACGGTAACTATCAGCGTACCCAAAAACAAACTAAGGCCAATATTTCTTTTTGGATTTTTCATTTCACCTGCAATGAAGGTTACATTATTCCAGGCATCACTGCTGAAAATAGAACCTACCATTGAGGCAGCTATAGCTCCAACTAACGCAGAAATGCCAATGCCTAAAAAAGCACCATTCGGAATAAAATTTCCGGCTGTATCTTTTTCTACCTGCATGGGAGTAAATCCTGTTTTCCAATTCTCCGCCCAAAAACTTTCTTTCACCAGTAAAAAACCGAAAACAATTAATCCAAATAGGGCCAACAATTTGGCAGAAGTGAAAAGGGTTTGTATAAATTTTCCTTCCTTAACACCTTTTGAATTAATATATGTTAGCAAACAAATAATTGCAATTGCCACTAGTTGACCTGAATAAACTTTTATAATACCGGCATCAAACAAAAAATAATTATTGCCCAGTTCGGGAACGAGATAAGCTAAAAATTTGGAGAAGGCTACACCTACAGCTGCAATAGTGGCGGTTTGAATAACAGAGAAAAAACTCCAGCCATATAAAAATCCCATCAATGGATTATAGGCTTCTTTTAAATAAACATATTGTCCACCGGCTTTTGGAAACATGCCGCTCAGTTCACCATAACTTAGTGCAGCAGTCAATGTCATAAACCCGGTGATGAGCCATACAGCTATCAGCCATCCGGCACTGCCCACATTTCTTATAATATCTGCACTTACGATAAAAATACCGGAGCCTATCATAGATCCGGCAACAATCATAGTTCCGTCAAATAATCCCAATGTTGGTTTAAACCCGGTTTGTTGTTCAGCCATATTGTTGGTTTTGGAGGGATAGTCAGTTTAAGCAAATGGGAAAATACAGATTTCCGGTAAAAAGACTCAAAAAGAATTATAAACGGCTGTTATTTATAAAGTTTTACGGATGGGTATTTTTTCCGATTTTCGGCTTTCTTTACTCATAGTAAATCGAGGTTGCCATGACAAAAAATAACAGACTTACCCTTTATATATTCATAGCAATGGCGCTGGGTATAGGAGTGGGCTATATTATCCATGAAAACGCTTCTCCGGCATTTATTAAAGACTTTGGTCCCAAAATAAAATTATTGACCACTATTTTTCTCCGGCTTGTTCAAATGGTAATTGCCCCGCTGGTTTTTGCCACATTGGTAGTAGGTATTGCCAAATTAGGGGATTTAAAGACTGTTGGAAGAGTAGGAGGTAAAGCCATGCTATGGTTTGTTTCTGCCTCTTTAATCAGCTTATTACTGGGATTGATATTAGTTACTATTACCAAACCAGGTGTAGGGGTGAATCTTGCTAATACTGATGCTGAAGGGGTAAAGGATTTGATGACAAAAGGAAATGAATTTTCCCTTGCAAAATTTGTAGAGCATGTAGTGCCACGTAGTGTGATTGAGGCAATGGCAACAAATGAAGTATTGCAGCTGGTAGTGTTTTCCATTTTTTTTGGAGTAGCATTGACGCATATTGGAAAAATGGGAGAACCCGTCATCAAGGCGCTGGATTCATTGGCTCATGTTATGCTTAAAATGGTAGGCTATATTATGAATTTTGCTCCTCTTGGCGTTTTTGGTGCTATGTGTGCTGTAATTGCAGGAAAAGGATTGGGCATATTAGGAACGTATGCTTATTACATTGGTTCTTTTTATCTTGGCTTGTTAGTACTATGGCTGGTATTGCTTTTTGTTGGATATCTTTTTTTACGAAAAAGATTACCGGTATTGTTAAAACGTATTTCTAATCCGATGGCTATTGCATTCAGTACTGCAAGCAGCGAGGCGGTGCTGCCGAAACTAATTGAAGAAATGGAAAGGTTTGGTTGTAAGGATAAGATTGTTTCTTTTGTTTTGCCTCTGGGTTATTCTTTTAACCTTGATGGCAGTATGATGTATATGACTTTTGCGAGTATGTTTATTGCGCAGGCATATAATATAACCTCCATTACAGAGAATATAGGAACACAAATAACCATGCTGCTTGTATTTATGCTTACCAGCAAGGGAATTGCAGGTGTGCCGAGAGCCTCATTGGTAGTAGTGCTGGCTACCTGTGGAATGTTTGGTATTCCTGCAGAAGGTATTGGCCTGATACTGGCTATTGATGTTTTTTGCGATATGGGCAGGACAATGACCAATGTATTGGGTAATGCACTGGCTACAGCAGCGGTAAGTAAATGGGAAGGGGCATTAACGCATGTACCACATCATGAACATCAATGAAGTAATAATAATGAACATTTATAATAATAAATAAGAAAGAATATATGTTTTTACTTGATGCATTTCACTGGAGCCAATTATTACAACCACAATGGTATGTAGAAAATGGAGGCCTGTGGTTGTTGTTGTTGGTAGTGTTTGCCGAAACAGGACTGTTTGTAGGGTTCTTTTTACCCGGCGATTCTTTATTGTTTGTGGCCGGCATCTTTGCGCATAAAATGGAAAACGGTGAACCCGGGTTGGCACATCAATTTTTAAAGTTGATTGGGATGGGCAATGTGCAGAATGAATTTGTTGATTTATTTGTATTAGTTGGCCTTATTTCCTTAGCGGGTATATGGGGTAATGCAGTTGGGTATTGGACAGGACGAAAAGTCGGGCCGGCTATGTTTAACTGGAAAGACAGATTTCTATTTAAAAAAAGATACCTGAACCAGGCGCATGATTTTTATGAAAAGCATGGTGGGTTGGCAGTAATAGGTGCAAGGTTTCTTCCTTTCATCAGAACGTTTGCTCCTATCGTAGCCGGTATTGTACAAATGGACAGAAAGAAATTTCATTTTTATAATATAGTGGGTTGCATTGCCTGGGTATTCACTATGATATTTGCTGGTTATTTTTTACAGAAATGGATACTCAGCCAATTTGGTTTTGATTTGAAAGACCACCTGGAAATAATTGTTATCGGTATTGTACTGGTGACAACAGCCCCGGTTATTATAAAATTGATGACAGGTAAAAAAAAGAAAACCGGAGATATACCAGTTAATGATTCAAAGCCTGAATAATTTATGAATCAGACAAAGCCTGCTTCCATTCTTAACATTGCTGTTATTGTTGCTGCGCTTGGCTACTTTGTAGACATCTATGATTTATTGTTGTTTGGCATCATTCGTCTGCCAAGCTTGCGTTCATTCGGATTATCGGAAGAGCAGGTGACTGCAAGTGGTGAAAGTATTTTGCAATGGCAGATGTGGGGCTTGTTAATCGGGGGAATTATAGCAGGTGTCATTGGTGATAAAAAGGGAAGACTAAGTGTTCTCTTCGGCTCTATTATTTTATATTCTTTGGCAAATATTGCCAATGGTTTTGTAGAAACAGTGGATCAATATAAATATATCCGCTTTATTGCAGGTTTGGGATTAGCAGGTGAGCTTGGTGCGGGTATTACATTGGTTTCTGAAATTATTTCAAAAGAAAAAAGAGGAATTGCTACTTCATTGGTAGCAGGCATCGGTCTTACCGGTGCTGTTGTGGCATTTATAATGAAAGAAAATTTTCATTGGCGCACCTGTTATTTTATTGGTGGTGGCTTAGGACTTTTATTATTAATTCTCCGCATATCAGTTTTTGAGTCCGGCATGTTTCACCAGGTTAAAAAAACAGGAGTACAACGGGGCAACTTCTTTATGCTCTTTACAAATGGGGAACGGTTTAAAAAATATATCTGCTCCATATTAATTGGTTTACCCACTTGGTTTGTAATAGGCGTACTGGTTACATTCTCCAGCGAGTTTGGAAAACAATTTGGTATAAAAGAAAAAATTGATCCGGGTAAGGCTATCATGTTTGCCTATGCTGCTATTTCTATCGGCGATATTTTAATTGGTTTTGTTAGTCAATGGTTGAAGAGCCGGAAAAAAGCATTGTTTATTTTCTATGGAATAACCATTTTGTTTATGGTGTTGTTTTTTACAACACAATGGAATGGTTCTGCCGCTAAAATGTATTGGATATGTGCAGGGCTTGGCTTTGGTACCGGTTTCTGGGCCATCTTCGTTACAATGGGAGCAGAACAGTTTGGAACAAACCTTCGGGCAACTGCTGCTACAACAGTACCAAATATGGTGCGAGGGTTACTGGCCATCTTTATTCTTCCTTTATTCCAGTGGTTACGTAATATGGAAGGGGTAGGATATGTGAACGGCGGTATTTATGCAGCTATTATTATTATGGTTATTACTATAGTGGCCGCCATCATGACAAAAGAAACATTTAATAAAGATTTGAATTTTGTAGAAAAATAAAAACCGTTGTCAGATAGTGCTGAACATATAAGTACAATACCCGGGTCTCCTCTTCCTGAAAAAAAAGGATTGAAATTTCTTATCATACGATTTTCTTCCATTGGTGATATTGTTCTCACCACACCTGTCATCCGTTGTCTGAAAAAGCAGGTGCCGGATGCCGAAGTACACTTCCTTACTAAAGATTCCTTTCGTTCTGTTGTAGAGCATAATCCTTACATAGATAAACTACATGTGCTTGCTCACAGCTGGGAATTAATGATTGAAGAGTTAAAGACGGAAGAATATGATTATATCATTGACCTTCATCATAACACCAAAACATTACAGGTAAAAAATACACTGAAGAAAAAATCATTCTCTTTTTATAAGCTCAATATTCAAAAATATATTTATACAGCACTGAAAATAAATGTACTTCCGAAAGTGCATATTGTTGACCGGTATCTAAAAACAGTAGAATCATTTGGTGTTAAGAACGATGGTGCCGGGCTTGATTATTTTATTTCAAAGGAAGAAGAAACAAAAAAGGAAGATATTCCTGCTTCTCATCATGCAGGATATATTGCCTGTGTCATCGGTGCTGCACATGGCACCAAGCGTTGGCCTGTCCATAAGTGGAAAGAATTCTGTTCATCGATGGAGCACCCAATTATTTTATTAGGAGGAAAAGAAGATGCAGCAAATGGAGATGAGATAGCTGCTATTGATGATGTAAAGATTTACAATGCCTGTGGCAAATTTAAATTGAATGAAAGTGCCGATCTTGTACGAAAGTCTAAATTAGTTATCAGCAATGACACCGGGTTGATGCATATTGCAGCAGCATATAAAAAATCAATTATTTCTCTTTGGGGAAATACAGTTCCTGCTTTTGGTATGTATCCTTATTACGGCAACAAGTTTACCGATGTGCAATTGTTTGACATATTGCAGACAAACAAATTGTGGTGCCGCCCCTGTTCCAAAATTGGATACGACAAATGTCCGCTTGGTCATTTAAAGTGCATGGAAAAAATTTCATCTCAGGAACTCCGGGAAAGAGTTACAAAAAGATTATAACCCAATCCGGAGTACCTGGAATATTTTCAGCCTTAATTTATAAGGCAGAAGTGCAGCAATATTCTTATTTGTTCATAAAGAATATTGCAAGTAATGTAAATACTACAATAAATCCAGCAATAACCAATGCGGCCTGCGCATTTTCATTTCCAGCAATGAGTTTAATTTTCTTCATAACCTGATTTTTTTAATGAATAATAATCAGGTTTTCCAGGGAATGGAGTAGCGGCAATCAATAAGGATAGGAGAGATATAAGTGTTGCAAATCTAAAGAAGGAAATCTTGAGTTGCAAGCCAAATGATACTTTTTTTATATTATTAATTTCATATAGTAAAAATACGAATTACAACCTGGCTTTTTTATTGGTAACAAGATTGTAATTTCATTAAATGGCTACTGTTCCCCAATCAGTTATACTTGCAGGTTTCTTATTGGTATGTTGCCCGGCTGTTAGTTTTCAGCAACCATCAAGTATAGATTCGTTCCGGATACATGGAGATATTAAGGTTACGATTGACAACCCGGCTGATTTTTCGAAATATAAGAAAACTATTATCACTTTTTTTGCATTGCCAAATGGTAATTCCACCGAACAAACTATGGGAAAAAAAATGGTTGAAGGTGATGATTGGCATTTTGATATTCAGCATATCCGGGCACAAACTAAGTTTATAAGGCAACAGCTAAAGAAAAGAAACTTTGTTGTTATTTACCTGGAGGATTATTACAGAAGTTGGCCATCGTGGAAGCAAAAGCATCCGGAGTTTAAAATCTTTATCCCTCAACTTGTAGATTCTCTTTCAGGATTAGTTTCAAAAAGAAAAACAGAGATTTACCTGAATGGTCACAGTGGGGGTGGTAGCTTTATATTTGGTTACCTGGCAGGAGTGGAGCGAATTCCGAAAAAAATAAAGCGAATCAGTTTTTTGGACAGTGATTATGGATACGACAGCAGCTATTATCCCAAATTTAAAAACTGGATAAAGCAGGTTAAAGGTTCAGCGTTGAATGTATTTGCTTATAATGATAGCATTGCGTTATACAATGGCAAACCATTTGTGTCTGCAACTGGCGGTACCTGGTACAGAAGCCATTTGTTTCTTGACCAACTGCAAAGTGATTTTTCTTTTTCAAAATCAATTACGGATAGCCTTATTATTTATAAAGGCGTTACAGATAAAGTACAGTTCTTTTTTAAAATAAATACTGACAGAGGTATTTATCATACACAACAAGTAGAGCTGAACGGCTTTATTCATTCTGTCCTGTGCGGTACTAAATTTGATTCGAAAAACTACAGCTATTATTCAAAGAGAGCTTATTCTATTTTCTTGGATTAATCTTTAAGTCATAATCAATACCAGTGGCAAAGGTATAAGTAGTGCGGGGTGCTGTACCTGCCGGGAAGCGGTCATGCAGGTAATGCCATTTTAAAGACAAGGAGAAATGTTTGGTGGCCTTTACCCTGAATGTAATCTGGTTAAGTATCCGGTAATCACTGAATTTTTTAAACAAAGGCTGAAAAAAAGTAGTGCTGATAAGTTCCATATTTTCAGCCGGGGTAAAAGTTAATGATACGTAACTGCTGCTTCGCAAATCTTCATGTTTTATTACCGGGTTTGTTCTTTCCTTCTCTCTTTCAAACATAACCAGGCTGGCGGCATACAACCGTAATATTTTATTTTTTATCAGTTTAAATCTTGGCCCGGTGCCTAATAATATTCTTGAATCAATTTGTGTAATGCCATTATTCTGATATTGTCCGAATACCTCCCAACGCAGCCATTCATTTATTTTACGATTATAGCGCAGATGAGAAAAGCCATTTGATATGATTTGGCTACCATCTACTTTTAAAAAATTATAATTACCCAATATCAGCCAAAGACCTTTGTCATTACTCGTTTTATATTGCAAATAGGCTTCCATATCTGTCGAAAATATTTTTGCTGTGTTTTGTGTAAGTGCTACAGCTGCACCGGCACCACCCATCCAGCCAACAGTATCAGACTGCATACGGGCACTTTCAATATTTACTATTTGTGAGTAAACGACTGGGCTTGCAAAAAAATAAATACAAGTAATGATGATGAATTTTCTCATATCCGGAAGGTTTATTAAAAATCAGTTTGAAATAATACGGGAAATTGTTTTTGCAGTTTTTCTTGCCTCTTTTTATCAAGATCAGTAAAAAGTTGCTTGTATTTTGAAAGGCACAGCGATGTCAGTGCCTTTTTCTGTCCTTCTTTTATTTCTTTTATTATTACTTCAGTAATAAGATCGGGAATATCATTTCCTGCTTTCTCGAGTTTTATGCGATCATGCATATCTCCTGTTCCCATGTAGCTTTTAAAAAGTCTTTCCTGTATATAATTGGCAAGAATGTCTGAACCAACAGGGTCGCTGTTTACAGTGATAGCACCTATTTCATCAACTGTAACAAGCAGAATTTTTTCGCTGGTTAGTAATATTGCTGCTGACGAACGCAGCACACTAATAAGTGTAAATAGAATAAGTAACTGCCTCATGGTGCAGGGTTAATGGTTGCCTGACTAAGATAATAAGAAAATCAGTTCTGTTCTTCTTTATCTGGCATATTCCTTATTTCAAGGAAATAAAAAAGCGGCTTATTTTCCTAAACCGCTTTGTGGACAAGAGTAATAGGAAATTTATTTCATCAAATCCTTTGTTGCTTCCATAATAGGATGACGATCCAGGTATTGGCCTACAAAATCCACTTTCCCGGCAGTGTTGTAATGGTTAACGTCATGCATCCAGAAACTTATTTTTTTGCCATTTTTATATGCTACATCTACCTTAGCCCAATGGAGCACCCATTTGCCGGGAGGAGCTGCTGGTGTCTGGCTTTCATTTACCTGAACTGGCAGTATAATATGATCAGAAAATTTTAATGATTCAATCATTTTCCACCTTCCTGTATAATAATCTTTAACGGCTTGTTTGCCGATAGCGCTATCACCGCCTGACCAGGTGTAGCGGATGTTGTCGTCATAATTGGCAGTCATGCCATCAATGTCGGCTTTAGAAAAGGCTTCAAATGAAGCTTTTACTGCATCACCGGCGCTAATGTCCAATAATTCTGAGGCAGGCTTTTTGTCCCCTGATAATACAGGAGTTGTAGTGCCGTCATCCATTTTTCCCTCATCTTTTTTTTCGTTGTTGCAGGCAAAAAGCAAAGTACAGCAGGTTGCCAGCATGAAGATTTTTTTCATGTCGAAACGTTTTGATTTGGTTAAAAAATAATTGGGAGGATTTGCTTTGCGTCTGGAAGGGACGGACGGAGGAATAGTGAAGCTATAACTTTTGACTAAATCAAACAAGTTTACGATGCGACTTCCGGCAGACTATATTGATGCTTATTGTAATTCACTAATTTCCAACCAGCGAAGTTCTTTTTCATCCAGCAGCTGCGTTATTTCCCCAATGCGGAGGGATAGTTGTTGTAATTCTTCAAAAGAGGTATTGCCATTATTCAGTTTTTTGGTAACTGCTTCTTTCTCCTCACCAAGTGCAGCGATTTCTTTTCCTAACAATTCAAATTCTCTTTTCTCTTTAAAAGAAAGCTGACGTTTTTGTGAATTGTTTGTTGGCAGGACTATATTGGCTGTAATTTCTTCTACCTTTTTTTCCAGTTCCGGCAATGTTTTGTCGGCCACTGCTTGCCTATACTGAGAATAGTTTCCGGGAAAGTCCCTGATAACACCATCGCCTTCAAAAATGAATAAATGGTCAACCAGTCTATCCATAAAATAGCGGTCATGCGATACAATAAGTAAACAACCCGGAAACTCACTTAAGAAATTTTCCAGCACACCCAATGTAGGAAGGTCCAAATCATTGGTCGGCTCATCCAGTATCAAAAAATTAGGATTGCGGAATAAAATTGAAAGTAAATGAAGCCTTCTTCTTTCACCACCACTTAATTTGCTTATGTAAGTGTATTGTTTATCGGGGTCGAATAAAAATAGCTGAAGAAACTGTGCAGCACTTAATGAGCCCCCGCTGGCCAATGGAAAATGTTCTGCAATATCTCTTACAAATTCAATAACCCGCATATCTTCTTTTACCACTAATCCTTGCTGCGAGTAATTACCAAATACTACAGTATCTCCGATATTTACTTTCCCGCTGTCCGGTTGTTCTATTCCCTGTAGTATATTAATGAAGGTAGATTTGCCAGCACCATTTTTCCCGGCCACACCAATACGTTCACCTTTTTTAAAGGTGTAATCAAATCCTTTCAACAAAATTTTTTCGCCATAGCTTTTGTTCAGTTTCTTTAACTCAGCTATTTTACCACCTAAGCGACTCATCTTCATTTCCAATTGAACCTGTTCATCAACTATTTGCTGCTTAGCTTTTTTCTCTACCACATAAAAATTATCCTGGCGGCTTTTACTTTTTGTCGTTCTGGCTTTTGGTTGCTTGCGCATCCACTCCAGTTCCCTGCGATAGGTATTTTTTGCCTTATCAATACTTGATAAATCATTTTCAATCCGGGCAGTTTTCTTTTCGAGGTAGTTTTGATAATCACCTTTGTGAACATAAATGTTACTGCCTTCCATTTCCCATATTTCAGTACAGGCCGCATCTAAGAAATAACGATCGTGGGTTACCAGTAAGAGGGTCACATTTTCTTTATCAAAATAATGTTCCAGCCACTCCACCATTTCTACATCAAGGTGGTTGGTCGGTTCGTCCATTATCAGCAGCACATGTTTATGCTCAAAACCAATATCAATTAATGTTTTTGCTAATGCTACTCTTTTTCGTTGCCCACCACTTAAGTTACTTACGGGTTGTTGTAAATGATGAATTTTAAGTTTATCGAGTACCAGTTTTACCTTGGCATCAAAATCCCAGGCACCCATATCATCCATCTTAACAATGGCATCACTTAATTTATCGGGGTCACCATCTTCACCCAATAGTTCATATTCCTTTATGGCATTGATGATAGGATGATTATGAAAGAAGATATTATCCAGTACCGACTTATCTTCTACAAAGGAAGGTTCCTGTTCAAGCAATACCACATCCACATCTTTATTAATCCAGACTTTACCGTCATCCCCTGTTTCTTTACCTGCCAATATTCTTAATAAAGTGGATTTGCCGGTTCCATTTCTGGCTATCAGGGCAATTTTATCACCTTCTTCTATATTGAATGAGATATTCTGAAATAGTGGTTGTATACCGTAGCTTTTAGTAAGCCCCTCAACTGAAACATAATGCATGCTGCAAAGATAACCTATCGGCCTGCAAGATAAATGAGCAGGCAAAGAATAATGGTGGCTGCAATGATAATTATAAGAGAATATTTCTCCCTGCGATTCTTTTTTGCTGTTTTTTTTGCAAAATTTTCTAAAGATTGGTTGCTTACCTCATCATTGCCACTCAATTTTTTGAGTTGTGTAAGAATGTCATTTGTGTACCCTTTTGGCAAAGGGCTCATGGCTTTCAGTATAGCTGCGATAACTGCCCGGTTTGTTTCCGTTTCATTGAATTTTTTCAGTTGGTCAATAGTTGAATCGGATAATAAACCTAGTATATATTGTTTCAATCCTTCTTTATCCATCCTGAAAACGTCAAGGGTGGAAACATATCTTTCCAATTCAAGCGACTGTAGTAATATGGTAACTGGTGTGATAACATCCTGCTTTTTTCTTTTGCCGATGCTTTGGTCGTACCAGCGTTGTTGCAGGTAATATTCTTTTTTTGACGGATTGGTCAATACCTCATACGCTTCTTTTATTTCTGTGAATTGTGCCGCCGCATAAGGGTCATTATTGTTTTTATCCGGGTGAAATTGCAGGGCCAGTTTCCGGTAGGCCTTTTTAATTTCAACCAGAGTAGCAGAAGGTTCCAGTTCCAATATGCTATAATAATCTTTCAGATGCATGGAGTTGCGAAGGTAGGGGATGAAGGGTTTCTTTATTTTGGCCTTTTATCAAATATTTATAACCTCTTTACGTTCCGGGCGGTCTTGTTCCTGCAAATAAGATTAATTTTATGAAAATAGTATCTGGTCACTAATAAAAAATAAATGCAATGAGTAATAATTCTAACAATAACCGGAGAGAGTTTTTGAAAACTACCGGTAAAGCAGGTTTGGCAGCAGGTCTTGCTGCTACGGTACTACCATCTTGGGCATGTGCTACTACTAAAAAAACTATGAGTGCTGCAGGCGATGATATATCATATAGTCAGCAACCACTTCCTTACAAGTATGATGCATTGTTGCCAGCTATTGATGCAATGACGATGGAAATCCATTATTCAAAACATGCGGCTACTTATGCCAAGAACCTGGCAGATGCGGTTGTTGCTGAAGGAGTGGATATCAACAAGACTTCATTGACAAATTTGCTGGCAGACATTTCAAAATATTCGGTAAAAATGCGCAACAATGCAGGTGGTCATTATAATCATGAATTATTCTGGAAAACAATGAAGACTCCGGGTGCAAATACACCTGCACCAACGGGAAGTTTACTGAGTGCTATTGAAAAAAACTTTACATCAATAGATGCTTTTAAAACACAGTTTTCTGATGCGGCAAAAAACAGGTTTGGCAGTGGCTGGGCATGGCTGGTAAAAACAGCAGATAAAAAGTTAGTAATTGGCTCTACTGCCAACCAAGACAATCCGTTGATGGGCATCAGTGAATTAAAAGGCTACCCATTACTTGGTTTGGATGTATGGGAACATGCCTACTACCTGAA
>JANMFO010000175.1:0-11945 GCA_031374245.1 Chitinophagaceae bacterium
TTGCATGACCTCCCGGACATCCTTCAGCGTTCTGCAAGTTTATATAGGTATCCGTTGGTCATTGGGTGGGTAAATTTTCAGTTTTTTATTGGTATTATAATTCGTCGGTAGTATAAAACTGTTTACTGTTTTACAGGAATAAATAGTTTTTTACTTCCCCGTATTTTATTAAAAGAATAAATTGACCATACATGGCTAAGTATATTTTTGTTACAGGTGGCGTTACTTCTTCATTAGGGAAGGGCATTGTTGCTGCTTCATTGGCTAAATTGTTGCAGGCAAGAGGCCTCAGCGTAACGATTCAAAAGTTTGACCCGTATATTAATGTTGATCCGGGAACAATGAATCCGTATGAACATGGAGAATGTTATGTAACAGAAGATGGGGCCGAAACAGATCTTGATCTTGGTCACTATGAACGTTTTTTAAACATCTTTACTTCACAAGCCAATAACGTAACTACGGGCCGCATTTATCAAACCGTTATTAATAAAGAAAGAGAAGGAGCCTATTTAGGAAAAACCGTGCAGGTAGTTCCGCATATTACCGACGAAATAAAAAGACGGATGCTGCAATTAGGGCAAAGCGGTGAATTTGATATTGTGATTACAGAAATCGGTGGTACAGTGGGCGATATTGAAAGTTTACCTTTTGTCGAAGCAGTTCGCCAATTACAATGGGAATTACCGGAAGAAGATTCTGTAGTAGTACATCTCACACTAATACCTTATTTAAAAGCTGCGGGAGAATTAAAAACAAAACCTACTCAGCACAGTGTAAAAATGCTGAGTCAGGAAGGCGTACATCCTGATATTATTGTATGCAGAACAGAAAGGTCATTGAACCCGGAACTCCGCCGCAAGATTGCTTTATTCTGCAACGTAAAGGTAGAGGCAGTAATAGAAGCAGCCGATGAATCTACTATTTACGAAGTGCCATTGGCTATGATGCGGGAAAAGCTGGATGTGATTTGTATGAAGAAATTAAAGATTGCTAACGATAAAGAACCTGAACTGACTAAGTGGAAAGAATTTTTAGATAAATTAAAATATCCCAAAGGGAAAGTAAACATTGGTTTAATTGGTAAATACCTGGAATTGCAGGATGCCTACAAATCTATCCTTGAATCTTTCATTCATGCCGGTGCCATGAATGAATGCCAGGTAGTGGTAACCAATGTACATAGCGAATTTATTACCGAAGACAACGTAGCAGAAAAATTTGCTGGCTTTGATGGTCTTTTGGTAGCTCCTGGTTTTGGACACAGGGGAGTAGAAGGAAAAGTAGTCGCCGTAAAATATGCACGGGAAAATGGCTTGCCATTTTTCGGAATATGTTTAGGCATGCAAATGGCTGCTATTGAATTTGCACGGAATGTGCTGGGCTTAAAAGAAGCACATTCTACCGAAATGAATCCTGATACCAGTGAGCCGGTTATAGATTTGATGGACGAACAAAAGAAAGTCACTGCTAAAGGAGGCACTATGAGGTTGGGTGCTTATCCATGTGATTTGAAAGAAGGTACACTGGCAGCAAAAATATATGGTAAACCAAGTATTAGTGAAAGGCATCGTCACCGTTGGGAGTTTAATAATAAATATCTTGAGCAGTTTGAAAATGCCGGTATGATAGCCAGTGGTAAAAATCCGGGCACAGGGTTGGTGGAAATAATTGAATTAGAGAACCATCCTTTCTTTATCGGCGTTCAGTATCATCCTGAATTAAAAAGTACTGTTGAGAACCCTCAACCGATTTTTGTTCATTTTATAAAAGCGGCAAAAGCTTACTCGGAGAAAAAATCAGAGATTAAAAATCCCCTTTTGCAGAGTGAAATGATTTGATTAGACAGGAGTCAGAAGTCTTTAGGCAGTCGGTAAAACTGCGCCTTACCGACTATTCGCTCCCCACTACCGACTATCGCCTCCGGGCTGTTGCCTCCCCGCCTCTTTCCCCTATCTTTGCCCCCTCCAAAAAAATAAAGAATGAAGTTTGACCGTAATACCATCCTGGGCTTTGTGATACTGGCAGCCCTGTTTTTCGGGTATTTTTATTTCACTAATCAGGAACAAAGTGCTGTGCGTAAGCAAAAGCTGAAAGAGCAGGCTTATAAGGATTCTGTGACTGCGGCTAACAGACCTAAGCAGGATACAGTTGCAATGCGGGTAGATTCTGTAAAGAACGATTCAATCAATAAAATTACAAAAGCGGGTCAGTTCCAGAGTGGTGTTTCGGGAACTGAGCAATTAGTGACGGTAGAGAACGAGTTAATTAAAGTAACTTTTACTACAAAAGGGGGGCAGCCCCAAAAAGTAGAGCTGAAAAATTATAAAGGACAGGATAGCAGTCTCGTAAAATTAGCCGCAACGGATTTTGATAAATTAAGTTATTCTATAAACACTTCGGGCAATTCAAGTGCACAGACTGGCGATTTATATTTTTCTAAAGTTGACCAGAAAAAAAATGCTGATGGTGGCACAACAATTTCTTTCACATTAGCATCGTCAGATAGCAGTGGTGCTTCAATCACTCATGAATATGTTGTGAAACCAAACGACTACATGGTTGATTTTAATGTGAAGATGAACGGTGCTGATAAACTATTGACACAGGGAAATATGAACCTTATGTGGCAGTATGCAGCCGCTCAGCAAGAGTCGGATATCTCTTTTGAAAAACAAAATACACAGGTAGGATATGTAGAAGATGGGGAATTCGATTATCACACCATTTCTAAAAAAAGCAGTAAAGATTTTGATACTAAGGTTAATTGGATAGGGGTAAGACAGCGTTTCTTTTTTACTATTCTTTTAGCAAAAAATAATTTCTCGGCTGGTAATATGGAATGGATTTTACCTGCTGATAGTTCAAAAACAATTGTCCGGTCAACGGCTAATATGAAAGTATCTGTTCCGGTTGCATCATCTGCTACTATCCCATTTGGTATTTATTATGGCCCATCAGATTATCATACGCTGAAGAAGTATGATATGAAATTTGAAAAACTGGTAAATCTTGGTCAAGGGATGTATGCTTTTGTCCGTCCGCTTAACAGGTATGTGATAATGCCAATTTTTGATTTTATGCAGGGGCTGGTGGGCAACTTTGGTATAGCCATTGGGTTGCTTACTCTCTTTATCCGCCTTGTTATCTCGCCACTTACATATAAAAGCTATTTGAGTGGTGCTAAAATGAAGGCATTGAGACCTGAAATTGCAAAGCTGAAAGAAAAGCATGGTGAAGATAAACAGGCCATGAGTATGGACCAGATGAAACTGTTCCGTGAGGCAGGTGTAAACCCTCTGGGTGGTTGTATTCCGGCTTTATTGCAAATTCCTATCTTCTTTGCCCTCTTTAGTTTCTTTAACTCTGAAGTAGGATTGAGAGGAGCGAATTTTCTTTGGGCTAATGACTTATCTGCTTTTGATACCTTTTTTAAGTTTGGTACTAATATACCATTACTGGGTAGTCACTTAAGTCTTTTTAATATTACGGCATGTATTACCAGTTTTCTTATTTCCTGGTATAGTATGAGTATGACTCCGGATCAGAGTAACCCTGTGATGAAGTACATGCCTTATATCTTCCCGGTATTCCTGTTATTCTTCTTTAACAGCCTTCCATCTGCGTTAACATGGTATTATACAGTTTCTAATATAGTTACATTGGTATTGCAGTTTATTATTCAGAACTATATTATTGACCATGATAAAATTCTCGTTAAAATAGGGGAGAACCGCAAAAAACCAAAAACAAAATCTAAGTGGCAGGAGCGGATGGAGCAAATGCAGGAACAACAGAAGAAGATAAAAGAAATGCAACAGAAAAATAAAAAGTAATTAAAAAGCCGGAACTGAGTTTCCGGCTTTTTAATTTAACAACCTGAGTTTCAGGTTCCGTTAAATTCTTCATAAGAAGAACAGGGTGTAGCTTCTAACTGACATCTTCTTTCTGTTACGCAACTTATTAGTTAATTTGGCACGTCTTTTATATATATTAAGTATCACATCATGAAAATGAAAAAAATAGTATCAATAATTCTTGTAGTTGCAGCCCTTATTTCTTCTTCGGTTGAGGTAATGGCTCAAAGACGGCTGACGGAGGCTACTATCTCTTATGATATTGTTATCAACACCAGTAATAGTACACCGCAGGCTGCTGACCTTTTAGATGGAGCCACAAGTGTTATTTACCTTAAGGGAAGTTCAAGTCGTTCGGAAATGACAAGTTCGCTTGGTACCCAGGCTACTATTATTGATGGTAAAAGTGGTAATGTGACTGTGTTAAAGGATTATGGTGAGCAGAAGTATATGATTCAGATGACACCTGATAACTGGAAGCAATCGAATAAGAAGTATGAGGGTATTAGTTTTACCTACCTCAATGAGTATAAAACTATTGCGGGATATAATTGCCAGAAGGCTATTGGTAAACTTTCTGACAACAGTACATTCAACGTTTATTTTACAAAGGAGCTGCTTCCTGTAAATAAGGATTTTCAATACCTGAATAAAAATCTCCCCGGGCTTGCTTTGCAATATGAGGCATCGCTTGGTAAGATGATGGTTACCTATACCGTTTCAAGTATCAACTTTAATCCTGTATCACAAACAAAATTTGACTTGCCAAAATCTGGCTACAGAGTTATGACGTACGAAGAAAGTAAAGGAGGAAATTAATTTCTTTTGAGTTGTCTGTTGCTGATGTCAATCTTAACATTCTGCAATATGACTTTCTTTTTAAGAGGGACAATATAAGTAGTATTGCCCTTTTGCATAGTAACAGTAGTGTTCAAACGAATGTATTTTGTTTCCTGCTGAGTATTTATCACCTTATCGCCACGATAAGTATAGCCAGACTTAAGGGAAAATGAACCGGGTTTTACTGCTATTCTGTTAGAAAGTAATGATTTCTTTGGTAAGTCTCTTTTTATCTTACCATCGCCCAATGTGGCAAAAGCACCAATTGCAGAAACAGCCAGTAATATCAATACTGCCAGTTTTTTGCCTGCAACTTTCTTGGCCATATTTAGCTTAAAATTTACCATCGATTACAAAAATAACAACAAATAGGGATATAAAACAAACCGTTTGTCCAGAACTTTAATAGTATATTAACGGTAGTAGTGGCAAATTGTTACATTTTACTGGTTAAAAATCTAAACTATTTTGCACATGTGGGGAAAACTAAGCCCTTTCCCAGACCATTTTTTTGCTTTAACTTGTTGTAACTAAATATTTCAGGGGGCAAAGGGATTTTGCTGTCTGACTGCTCTTTTAAAAGTTTTTGCTCACCTAAATGCTCGGAATTAATGAAAGACAATCCATACCGGGAAGATCGGGAACAGATAAGGGAATTGCTGAAACAGTATGAAAATCTAAAAAACGGCCGCAGTCACTCATTTATAGAAGAAGAATCATTTGAAAAAATAATAAACTATTACCAGGAAAAAGATGATCTGGTAAAAGCCCTTGAAGCTGCCGAAAACGGAAGTGAACAATATCCCTATTCCTCATTACTTCTTGTAAAAAAAGCAGATATTTTAATTGCAAACCGTAGCTATCAAAAAGCGTTAGACATTCTTGAAAAGGCATCGCTTTTAGATAGCAACGACATCAACCTTTATATACTAAAGACGGATGCCTATATGGCCCTTGACCAACAAGAGAAAGCCGTTGCATTGCTGGAAGAAGCCCTTTCCCTTTTTGAGGGAGAAGAAAGAATGGAACTTCTTTTTGAATTGGCAGATGTGTATGATGACTATGAAGACTTTGATAAAGTATTCGATTGCCTTAAAATGGCATTGGAAGATGAACCTACTAATGAAGAAGCATTATATAAAATTTGTTTCTGGACAGATTTTACAGGACGAAATGAAGAGAGCATCCGCCTGCATCAGCAAATAATTGATGAGTATCCATATTGTGAACTTGCCTGGTTCAATCTGGGTGCAGCTTACCAGGGATTGAAATTATATGAGAAAGCTATTGATGCTTACCAGTATGCCACTACTATTGATGAAAAATTTGATTATGCATACCGCAACATGGGTGATGCTTATATCCGGTTACGCAAATACAAAGAAGCTATTGAAGTATTAGAAAAAGTAATTGAGTTAGCTAAGCCTGAAGATGTGATATATGAAGCTATCGGGCATTGTTATGACAGAATGAAAAATTTTGCACAGGCAAGATTTCACTATCGTAAGGCCTCTCATCTGCGACAGGATGATAGTAAATTGCTTTATAAAATTGCATGTACTTATTTCAATGAAGGGCAATGGCAAAGCTGTATCAAACAACTGGACACTGCCATGAAAATGCATCGGCTCCAACCGGAGTATAATTTATTGGCCGGTGAGTGCAAAATGAATTTGGGTTTGTATAAAGATGCCATCCAGTATTTTTCCAATGTAGTCCGCATTCGTCCGAAAAATGCCGGTGGATGGGAAGCATTGATACGTTGTCTTTACAAAGCAACTTATTTTGAAGAAGCATTCGAGCAAACAATGGCTGCTGAAAAAATGACTAACGGGAAGCCTTTATTTATTTTTTATAAAGCGGCAGTATTGTTTGGTCTTGGTAAAACAAAAGAAGCAATTTTGCAACTGGAGCAAGGCATGAGAAAATCTCCCAAACTATTGAAAAAATTTATTGAGCTTAACCCTTCTATATTACAAAATCAGCTGGTGGTAGATGTTTTGGCCCGGTTCAAAAGGAACAAATCAATTTAACAGGTAATGCTCTCTATCTTGTTCTTAATCAGCAGTACTCTGGTGATTCTTCCCTATTTTTGCCCGCCTGACCGGGTGTTTTTATTAAACTATTTTCAACCGGCTGGAAAGTGACAATTACTTTTTTGAAATCTAAAAAGAACAAGCAATGAATTTTAGCCTGTCGCAAATTCCTGATAGAATAAAGAAGCCCCGTCAATCAGGACTTACCATGGTAATGGACAAAGGCCTGAGTGTAAGAGAAGCCGAGAATTTTATGAGTGCATCGCACCCCCATGTTGATATAGTAAAGTTGGGTTTTGGTACGTCATTCGTTACTCCCAACCTTAAAGAGAAGCTGGAAGTGTACCGTTCATATGATATTCCTATTTATTTCGGCGGCACATTATTCGAAGCCTTTTTAATACGTAATCAGTTTGAGGACTATATAAAAGTGTGTAAGGATTTTGGAATCAGTTACATGGAAGTTAGCGATGGTTCTATCACTATTCCCCATGCTGAAAAATGCGGATATATCGAAAAACTCACCAAGCATGGCATTGTATTAAGTGAAGTGGGAAGTAAAGATGCAGCACATATCATTCCACCCTATAAATGGATTGAATTGATGAAGGCAGAACTGGAAGCCGGAGCCACTTATGTAATTGCAGAGGCAAGAGAAGCTGGCAATGTGGGGATTTATCGTGGCAGTGGAGAGGTTAGAGAAGGACTTGTACAGGAAATACTAACCCAGATACCAGCGGAAAAAATTATTTGGGAAGCTCCGCAGAAAGCACAGCAATTATATTTTATTGAACTTGTTGGTTGCAATGTGAATCTTGGAAACATTGCTCCATCAGAAGTAATACCGCTGGAAACGATGCGTATCGGACTTCGTGGAGACACCTTCAGTTTATACCTTGATAAAAAAGAAAATGCCTGATGCGCCTCTTCGGACTCATTGGCTACCCTTTGTCACATTCCTTTTCAAAAAAGTATTTTGCTGAAAAGTTTGAACAGGAAAGATTGAGCAATTGCAGCTATGAAAATTTCCCGATTACTTCTATTGATGAATTAAAGAAGGTTTTTGCAGATAACCCTGACTTACATGGTTTGAATGTTACCATTCCATATAAAGAGCAGGTTTTACCTTTCTTGCATGAATTATCCGAGGCGGTGAAACAGGTAGGAGCCTGTAATTGTATTAAAATTATTTCCGGGAAATTGTATGGATTTAATACGGATGTGATTGGGTTTGAAGAGACTTTAAATACTAAGTTGTTGCCTCATCATAAAAAGGCATTGGTGTTGGGAAGTGGTGGTGCATCCAAGGCAATACAATTTGTGTTGAGAAAGAGAGGGATTGAATTTCTCATAGTATCACGCAGTGCCAATCCGAATTTTATCTCTTACGAACAAGTAACGCCTGAATTAATTAAAGAGCATCTGCTAATTATTAACACCACTCCATTAGGAATGCAACCCCTTACTGACCTTTATCCGTCAATACCATACTTCGCTTTAACTACACAGCATTACCTTTATGACCTGATTTATAACCCTGCAAAAACACTTTTTTTGCAAAAAGGAGAGGAGAGGGGGACGGTTATACAAAATGGTGCGGATATGCTGGTTATACAGGCGGAAGAAAGTTGGAAAATCTGGAATACGCTGAACTAAAAAAATCTATGATTATATTGTAGATTCTATTTCGAATACCTCAATAAGAATGAAAAAAATATTTTTTATTGCACTCTTCCCATATATGCTTTCCAGTAATTTACTGGCACAGGAAACCCCGCAAGAATTATATAACCGGGCAATGGAATTCAAAAAAAATAATAGCTGTGCCGAGGCATTGATTTTATTGGAAAAAGCAATTATCCTGAAACCTGATTTTGGCGAAGCATGGCTTGAATCCGGTTGGTGCCAGAATGAATTAAATAACCACAAGGCCGCAATTGAAAAACTGGAAAAAGCGAAGACCCTGCTTAGCAATAATTACAGGATTAATTATGAACTAGGTCATGCGTACTTCTTTTTAGATAGTATTGCATTTTGCCAGAAATACCTGAAAGAATCCATCAGGCTGAAACCGGATTACCAACTTTCTTATGTAGGCTTGGGTGATTTATACAAGGACAAGCTGAACAATACCACCGGAGCTTTAGCATGGTACCTGAAAGCATATGGCATCGATAGCACTCATAAGAAAACAAACTACTGGATAGGTTGGTGCTATAATGATTTGGAAAAGTATGAAAAGGCTATACCTTATCTTGAAAAAATCGTAGCAACAGACCCGGTGAATGCACTTGCTGTTACCGAGTTAGGGTTCTCTTTATACTCGATTGAAAAATATGATGAAGCAATAGAGGTGTTAAAAAAAGTCTTAACCCTTCAGCCGAAACCAGAATTGGCAGTCTATTATACAGGGCTTTGTTACGTTAGAAAAGGAGATAAGACAGAGGCAGTAAACAGGTATAATGAATTGGCGATTCTTAACAGTAAGTATGCACTTACGTTATTATCTGAAATTAAGAAATTGAAATAGCTGCTAAAGCCTGTTACTACATTGTTTTTAATTCAGATTAAGCTGTGGTTAGTTTTTCTACTACTTCCGGAGGAAATGCAGCAACTTTTTTTGTAGTATAATTAAAACATACCATTGAAGTTTTTACTTTGGCAACTAAAACAGTTTTGCCTTCAACCTGCTTTTCTATTTTATAGTACAGCTCAAAACTTATTTTGGAGAAATTAGCTGCAACTACCGAAATAGTTACTATCTCGTTATAAAACAATTCTTTTTTAAATTCAATGGAGGCATCAGTCATGATAAGGCCATTCCCGCCACAATCCATTTCAGTATACCCTGCACAGCTCAGGAATTGCATCCTGGCTTCATGTACAAGGGATAAGATAGTGTCGTTGCCGGCATGACCGCCATAGTTTATATCTGTAATGCGAATGCTGATATTTGTGGAAAAACGAAATTCAGATGGAAGGTCTATTGTTACTCTTGCCATAGTTTTTTCAAAATAAGTAATTGAATAAATGACGCAGTTTTATTTCAGTATTTCCATCAACTCAAGCGGATTGGAAGAGGATTGCAAAGACGAGTTAGCCATTTTCTCCTGCCAGTATTTTAGCTGGTCATTGCATTGCGCTGCATCCAGTTTAGCCAATGCATCCTGACTAATGGTACCATCTTTTGCATAAATACACTTAAGGTCGGCCAGTTTTTTTGAAAGCTTCATAATGTCTCCCTTCTCAGTCAGATAAACAAGGTAACGAGGATCTGTATTAGTATCAGTAATTGCTGTTACTACTGTCTTTCTTTTATTACTATGAATACTTTTGGTATCGGCTGTTACAATATCATCAGAACTTGCATGGCTCTCTGTTTCAGTAATTATGTAAACAGGGTCTTGTTGTTTTTTTATAAGGGGCTTTATCCATTTCCTTGCATCTTTAGTTGCTGGCTTTACTAATGCAGTTTCGGTAGCAATCACTGCATTAGTATTGTTTTCCTTTATTTCTTCAACAACTGGAACTTGTTTTGTTTCTATGGAGGGTGTTTCAGGCACACTAGTTTTCACATCTTTATTTGCAAGGGTGTTATCATAGATTTCATTTTTACCATTGTTAAGAAGGCTAAAACCTGCCCATGCAATGATTCCAATAATGACAGCGGCTGCAGCAATGCGGAATATCCGGGAATTATTTTTACGAATAGGAATTACCGGAGCTATAGTTTGTTCATCATCTAACGCAGCAACAATTTTATTCCAGCTATTTGCCGGGGGTGTTACTTCATATTCATATAATCTTGTCGAAAAACTTTCCTGAAATTGTGTGTCTAACTGTTCAGCAATTTTATTCCAGGTAAATGATGGCGGTGGAACTTCCAGATTTAAAACATCAGACCTGAATTTTGTTTCTTGTAATTCAAGGTCAAGTGTATCAGCAATTTTGCTCCAGATGCCTGCAGGTGCCTGGGCCTCCTGATTGTATATTCTTTCTGCGATGTTTTTTTGAGATTTGATTTCATCCAGGGAAACGGCAACATGTTCCCATACAGTTGCAGGTGGAGTTACTTCGTAGTCATACATTTTATTTTTCAGCACATTGCTCATATCATCTTCCTTAACCAACTTATTATTCTATATGCTTTTTAACCAAACCCTGTAAAATCACTTTAGCCCTTGATAATTGTGATTTGCTTGTTCCTTCACTTATGCCGAGCATATCAGCTATTTCTTTGTGTGTGTACCCTTCCACCACATACATATTAAAAACGGTGCGGTAACCTGGTGACAATTCTTTTATAAGAGCTAAAATATCTTTAGCGGCCAGTTTATCTAATACTGAAATATCCTTTCCTTCAATGGTGTTTTCTTCTTTCTCAGAAACAGTTTGCAGGTAGCGTTTTCTCCTGAAATGTTCAATGGCAGTATTCACAAAAATCCGGCGTATCCAGCCTTCAAAAGAACCTTCGCTGCGGAAAGTATCCAGTTTTTTAAAGATCTTAATAAATCCTTCCTGTAAAATGTCTTCTGCTTCTTCGGCATTGCCGGCATATCGCAGGCAAACGGCATACATACGGGGAGAAAACCGGTTGTAAAGAGCTTCCTGCATGCGGCGGTCACCATTAATACACCCTCTTATTAGGTCGGTTTCGGCTATGTTATGGTTGCTTTCGTTACTCAAATTTTCAATGTTTGGTTATAAGGTTATTCAAAAATGCTACCAGCTTTTCAGTTGCCTTTGCCCGGTGACTATATTGGGTCTTTTCTTTCATGGTCATTTCTGCAAAAGTTTTGCTGCTGCCAGCTGGTACAAACACCGGATCGTATCCAAATCCATGCCCACCCCGGCGTTCACTTATTATTGTTCCTTTACAAATTCCTTCAAACAAAGTTTCCTTGCCATCCAGAATTAGCGAAATTATTGTTCTGAAACGGGCAGTCCGGTCAGGTTTATCCGCCAAATTAACCAAAACCTTTTCAATGTTCTTATCAAAAGAACGGGTATGACCTGCATACCTTGCACTTTTCACTCCCGGTTCTCCATTTAATGCGGTTACTTCAAGGCCAGTATCCTCGCTAAAACAATTCATGCCTGTCATTTGAAAAATGGTGGCTGATTTGCTGGAAGCATTTTCTTCTAATGTGTCATACGGTTCCGGAATTTCAATATCAATACCTGCTTCTTTCAGGGTTATCAATTCAAATGT
>JANMFO010000361.1:0-14187 GCA_031374245.1 Chitinophagaceae bacterium
AACATTGGCCAATGGAAAAACCTATGCCATTATTGGTAATCCTAACCTGGGTGAAGTAAGAGGTATGTTGCTGGCAGTAGAAAATGTAGCCCAGGAAACAATTTGTACTGAAGTATGGTTTAATGAACTCCGTTTTTCACAGTTAGATGAAAGTGGCGGATGGGCAGCACTGGCCCGTGTAGATTTGCGTTTGGCTGATCTCGGTACGTTCACTCTTTCAACAACTGCTAAAAGCAGTGGGTTCGGAACGCTGGAACAAAAAGTAAATGAACGCAGCCGTGAAGATGTGTATACCGTTGATGCATCTGCCAACCTTGAGATGGGTAAACTATTACCTAAAAAATTAGGCATTCAGATACCATTGTATGCAGGCATCAGTAAAACCAGCAGCACACCGGAATACGATCCGTATGATCTTGATTTAAACTTGAAAGAAAAATTAAAAGAAACTGATCCTAAGCTGAGGGATTCTATCAGAAACTCTGCACAGGATATTACTACTATCAAAACTATAAACCTTACCAACGTAAAGAAAATAAAGACAGATGGTAAAAGACCGAAAGTGTGGAGTGTGTCCAATTTTGATTTCAATTATTCTTATATACAGACACTGAGCCACAATCCGCTGGTGGAAAAAGATGAAATGCGCCGTACCCGTGGAGCATTGGGTTATACATATGCACCACAGTCACGGCCGTTTGAACCGTTTAAAAATCTTATCAAATCTAAATCAAGATGGCTGGCGCTGATAAAGGATATTAATTTCACTTATACACCTTCTCAGATTTCTTTTAAGGCAGATGTATTCCGGCAGTTTGGGGCTATTAGGGTACGTAATGTGGGTGGCGGTCCTTACAAAATACCGGAAACATATAATAAGTATTTTACTTTCGACCGCTATTATATTATGCAATGGAACCTGACTAAATCAATTTCCATTGATTACAATGCTATTAATAATGCCCGGATAGATGAACCATCTGGCCGCATTGATACGAAGGATAAAAAAGAATTTGTTCAGAAGAATTTATTTAAGGGGGGAAGAAATACAACTTTCAGACAAGAGGCAACTATTACTTACAATGTGCCTACACAAAAAATTCCTTTTCTTGACTGGACAACATTGCGTGCCAGTTATAATACGAAGTACAACTGGCTGGCCGGGTCGTTACTTGCCAGAACAGAAGAAATTGATTTGGGTAATACACTTGGTAATACACAAACAAGAACTATTAATAGTGAACTGAAGTTTGAAGAACTGTATAACAAATGGAGGTTCCTGAGGGCGGTAAATAGTAGTGCACCTAATCCTAAAAACAGCGGTGGTAATAATAAAGGTGGCGATGATAAAAAAGGCAGTGATAAGAAATCAGGTGGCAAAATAGATGGAGGGAATAAGGATAATAGTAAAACAGGTGATAACAAAGGAAGTGATGAGAAAACAAATAATCCGCAGCAACCACAAAATCAACAACAATTAAATGCTGGTGATGGTGGATATAAAATAGATACCATCAGAAATAAGAAAGGGAAGATTGTAAAAATAAGGAAGCGTAAAATAAATAAGGTAAAAGTAAAAAGGGACCCTAACGATCTGCCGGAAATAGGCGGAGCTACTAAATTTGTTTTAGGATTGGCTACTTCATTAAAAAGAATAGGCATTCAATACACAGAAGATTTTGGCACTACACTGCCTGGCTATATGGATAGTACAAGGTTCCTGGGTTCAAATTTTAAAAGTAGTCAGCCCGGCTTCAATTATATTTTCGGTTACCAGCCTGATACCAGCTGGATAAACCGATTTGCAGCCAAAGGTTTATTGTCAAGTGATACGTTGGTATCTGCTATGATACAGCAACGCTATAATCAACGGATGAATATTACTGCGCAGGTAAGTCCATTCCGTGATTTTAATATTGATATCAATATTGATAAAACGTTTGATAAGCAATATTCTGAACTGTATAAAGATACCAGCAAGTATGACAATGTAGGTTTCACCCGGTTGAACCCTTATGCACTCGGTAGCTTCAGCATTAGTTATATTTCGTATCAAACATTGTTCACTAAGTTTGATCCAAATGTTATTTCTGAGACATTTAAAACATTTGAGAATAACAGGCTTGTGTTGTCTAAGAAATTAGGCGGACTTAATCCTAACGCTGCAGGTATCGGCCCTGATGGATATGTAATAGGTTATGGCCGCTATGCGCAGGATGTGGTGATACCATCGTTTTTAGCTGCGTACACCAAAAAAGATCCAAATAGCATTAAACTGGCAAAAAATAATAACCCTAATATCCGGGCTAATCCATTTTCAGGTATTATACCTAAACCAAACTGGGCTATCACTTACAATGGTTTATCGAGATTGCCAGGACTGGAAAAAATATTTACCAACTTTACTATCAGGCACGGCTATCACAGCACTTTCAGCATGAACAGCTTTAATACAGCATTATTGTATGTTGACCTGAATCGGGTAGGCTTTCCAAGTTTTATTGATCCACTAACAGGTAACTATGTGCCTTTTTTCCTGGTGCCTAATATTACTATCAGCGAATCCTTCGACCCGCTGATAGAAATTGACATGACATTTACCAATCAATTACAAACAAGGTTTGAATTTAAGAAGAGTCGTCAGCTTAGCTTAAGCCTTATAGATTATCAACTGGCAGAAAACCGTTCTACAGAAGTAACCTTTGGTTTCAACTGGAGACAAAAAGGATTTCCTCTTATTAAAAAGATCGGTAAAATGAAACTGGATAATGATGTTACTTTTAAGCTTGACTTCAGCCTTAGGGATGACGCCACTGCCAACAGTAAACTTGACCAGGGAACTTCATTCGGAACTGCGGGACAAAAAGTAATCCGCATTGCACCATCTATTGATTATATCCTTAATAACCGGATAAGTCTGAAACTGTATTTTGAGCAGAACCGGAACATCCCTAAAATCAGTAATGCATTTCCCATTACAAATACAAGAGGTGGATTGCAGGTAAGGGTTTCACTGGCGCAATAAGGAACTAAGACTTTGCAACTGAAGGATTCCAGAAGATATACAGTTTTTAGATTTGTCATGCCGGGGAACGAGGTATCTGTAACCAATTAGCATTTTCGATGAAACAATTTATCAGACGATTATCTATAAATAAAAAAGGAAGATATTCCTGCAATAAAAAATCCCGGTAGTACTACCAGGATTTTTATTAATCAGAATTAATTAATATAAGATTTATTTGTTTGCAGCAGTTGCAGTTGCATCAGTTGGAGTAACTGCACCTGTATCAGCTCCGGTTCTTTTAAATAACATTACATAACCGCATAAGTTCTTTTTCTTTTGTTTGTTCACTTGTACAGGTTTCATCATATGAAACTCAGAGAACTTTGGTATGTAAGTATAGCTGATAACATTGCCATCAATTTCGCCCCATTTATTCTGGCGGAAGATAACCTGTCTTTCCTGCCAGTCATACATCCGTACTTCATACAGGCGGGAAGTGTTATCGCCGATGAAAATGAACTGATACCAGCTTCCTTGCGTAAGGGGAACAATTACCGGCATTTCAAATTCACTTTCCATGCTGATAGAAGCTTCTTTCAGCAGTATATATCCATCTTTGGAATAAATAGATTTAAGACTGTCAACCTGCCTGCCAATAATATCATTGCTGCAAGATTGAATTCGTATAACATCCTGAGAGAAAACACTGCTGCTGAGTAAGATAAGTGCAGCGATAATTGGGAGGTACGGCTTTTTCATAACAGATTTTATGTGATATCGGAAGTACATAGTAAATATAGCAGGCTATTTACCGGAATTTAAATTTTAAACCCAAAATTGTTGTTATAAAGTACATTTTCGAAGGGAAACTACGGCAAGTATTGTACCAACAGGGGGAGGATTGAGAGGTTAGTCTGTTACAATATAGAAAATAAATCCAGACTTTCTAACCTTTTTGATAATTATCAATCTGTCTGCCGGTTAAAGTAAATGCCATTGGCCTGCCGGGTGCAGGTAATAGTGAGGTCGTTGATGCAGACATGAGCCGGAAGCGAAGCGCAGTAATAAACAACATCTGCCACATCTTCAGCTGAAAGGGGCTTGAGACCGTTGTAAATGCTCTTGGCGGTTTCATCATCACCCTTAAAGCGAACCAGGGAAAATTCTGTTTCAGCTGCACCCGGATTAATAGAGGTCACTTTGATATTATGACGAAGCATATCTATCCGCATTCCTTTGCTGATGGCATCTACGGCATATTTGGTGGCGCAATAAACATTTCCTTTTTCATACACTTCTTTACCTGCTACCGAACCCATGTTGATAATATGTCCTTGTTTTCTTTTGGCCATTAATTGAGAAACTGCTTTGGCGACATATAAAAACCCTTTTACGTTAGTATCAATCATCGTATTCCAGTCATCCAGATCGCCTTCTTCAAAATAGTCACGGCCCATTGCCAACCCTGCATTATTAAACAATATATCAATGGCCTGCCAATCTTCCGGAATACTTTTTATGGCATCAAAAACATCTTGTTGTATCCTTACGTCAAACGGGAGCTGAATTACTGCAACATTATATTTATTCTCCAGTTCATCAGCAAGGGTTTGTAACCGGTCAGTTCTTCTGCCGTTAATAATAAGGTCATAGCCATTAGCAGCGAATTTATAAGCACTGGCTTTGCCAAAACCTGAAGTAGCACCGGTGATGAAAACGATTTTTGCCATTGTTTCTCTATTATTAGGCTAAGATAAAAGATATTCTTTCACGCCAAGGCGTAATAAGAAATTTTAGACTCAAATTGTCTGTATAGTTAGGTTGAAATATTTTGAGGAGGAAGGAAATGAAATTGTACAACTAAACTACCGTATGAGAGCTACGGTTCCCTTCAGGAAAAACTTCTTACCTGTATAGTCCACCGCATTTACCATCCAGACAAAAACATTGCTGCTTTGCAACACACCATTTATCCGGCCATCCCATCCTTTGCCATTGATGGTGGTAGTGAAAACCAATTGCCCCCATCGGTTGTAAATACTGAAGTAATTTATTTTCGATATGCCAACAGCTATTGGTCTTATCAGATCATTCTTTCCATCATTATTAGGAGTAAAGGCTGTAGGAACAAATACATACGGAATAGTTTTAAAAACTTTTACCGTAACAAAAGCAGAGTCGGCACAACCGGCAGCATCAGTAACCACTAATTTATATTTTACACTGTCAATGCCTGAATTATAAATGCCAACCGGGTTAAAAATATTGGTATTATTAAGACCAGTAGAAGGACTCCATACATAATTAACTCCGCCGGTTCCGTTGAACTGTAGTGGTTGTCCAATAACAACCGCAGTATCTCTTCCGGCAAAGGCCCGTACTCTTGGTAATACAGTTACAATTATTGTATCACGACCAGGTTTGGGGCAACCTCTTGTATCTAATGATGACAGGATATATTGAGTCGTTCTAGGCGGAGAAGTTACAGGGTTTAAAATATTGGGATTGTCCAGATATGAAGCAGGTGTCCAAAAGAAACTGCTGCCATTATGAGTTCCGTTTAATTGAGCAGAAGTATTGTAACAAATAGTTAGTGGTGGTCCTGCATTGGCAATCGGATACGGAACTGTGGTAACATCAACAAAATCATTGGCAACACAACTGCCTATTCTTGCTGTAACAAAATACCGGGTGGTATTAGGTGTAATAGCTATCGGGTTAATGATGCCCGGGTTATTAAGATTAGCAACGGGTGTCCAGTTAAACTGAAGGCCATCGGAGTTAGCATTTAATTGAATCGCATCTCCCTGGCAAATGGTAGTATCATTTATGGCGGCCAGTGTAACAAAGGCTACCACCCTTACCTGTACCGAATCATTATTCACACAACCATTGTCATTTAGGGTGACATAATATTTGGTTGTTGTAGAAGGGTTTACTGTAGGTGTTCCGGTATTCGGGTTTACAATATTTACCAATGGTGTCCAGCTGAATATGCCAGTGCCACTGGCATTCAGCTGCACAACATCTGGGCGACATATCAATGTATCTTTAAAAGCCAGGTTAATAACAGGTTTGTCAAGGACTGTGATAGTAACCTGTGCTGTATCGATACATCCTTTGCTGTTAGTAACAATAAGCGAAACATCTTTTGGTCCTGATGCCGGGTAGGTCCATTGAGGGTTTTTTATCCGGGATGTATCGGCCAATGTAGTACCATCACCAAAATTCCAACGCCAGCTATTCACTACACCGTAACGGGTATTAGTAGTATCGGTAAACTGAAAAGGATTAGTGAAACAACCACCGGTAAATATAAAACCGGGAAAGAAACCAGGAAAAACCCTGACTGTAAATGAAGCACTGTCTGCACATAGACCAGCTAGTGAAACTCTGAGCTTTACTGTGTAAACACCTGTGTCTGTATATGTATGCGAAGGGGTAGATAAAATAGAGCTATCTAAACTGCCGCTGGAAGGCTCGCCAAATGTCCACAGATAATCTGTATTACCCGGATTATTCTGTGCATCATTCTGAAAATTTACTGTAAAGCCATCACAGGTGGCAGGCTTTGGAAGTAATACTGCTTGCAAAGGATTACAATCGCTAACCTCCACATGAAGTTCTTTTCTTGTTCTAGATATTAAAACACCGTTCCGCCATTCACTTACACATACACAAACAACATATTGACCGATAGCACCTGGAGCAATGCCACTTATAAGACCTGTTACTGGATTTATAGTAACTCCGGAACCCATTGGTTGTGTACCTGAATAAGGGGATTGATAAGGTATGGGGGTGTATGGAGGGTTCGAAGCTGTTGGAGGCGCAGAGCCAGCACCAGCATCGCCCCCTAGAAACGCATCACAAAATTCATAGGAAAGAGAGTCGCCTGGGTCAGTATCAGTCGCCTGGAAAGAATATTGAAAAAAACTACTGGTGCAAACTACAGCTGTATCGTTTACTAAGAAAATGGGGCTACTGTTTGTAACTGCATTTTGACCAATAGAAGTTCCGGGTATATTAATTGAAAAAGTATTTCCAACCGCACCACTTCCTGTTACATTATTAATGCCTGCAATACGACAGCAGCGTTGGTAGGCAATAGTATATCCATTAGGGGTAGCCGGTAATTCTATAAGTGGAAGGTCATAAACAACTATTTTGTAGTAGCATTGTCTTTGATCACCTGTAATACACGGTTCATCATACACTTTATTCAACGTAAATTGATTAGTAATGGACACACTGGCATTTTGCAAAAACTGGTTTGTTCCGCCATCGAATATTGAGAAATTGATTGGGTTTGAAATTTGAAGATCAGTAGCTGTACATATCATGTAAACTGTCAGCGTTATTCTGTATTGTAAATTATTGCCACTACCGGGACCAAGGTATTTATAAGTAAAAAAACCTCCTTTGATATGCGCAGCGTTAGAAGTTGCTGACAAAACGAATAGAGTTACTATGGCTATTAAAAAGCGTTTCATTGATCGGATTGGTCAATATTGAGTTGGTATATCCAGCAAAAATTTCTCCAAAATTTGGTTGCATTCTACCGGCTCTTCCAGCATTCCCATATGCCCTGAATGCTGAAGCAAGTGAATGTACGATTTTTCAGGCAGGTGGCTTTGCTGTAAGCTGTCTTCAGGCGGTATTGCAGCATCGTATTTACCGATGATAAAAAGCACTGGCACAGTGGTTTGTTGTAATATTTCAGTTCTTTCAGGTCGTTGTATCATGGCTTCGTAATAGGAAACGAGGGCTTGGGGTAAAAAGTTGTGCAGCAAGGCTATTTGTTCATCGACTAATTCAGGCTTTTCATCCTTGGTTTGCTGAGAAAAAAGATTGGGAGTGGCTGTTTTTAAAAATTCAAAAGCCCCGTGCTGATTAATAAAATCAATGCCTTTGCGGCGGGTTGTTTTCTTTTCTTCACTGTCGGCAAAAGAGCTGGAGTGAAAAAGACCAAAGGCATTCAAATGGTTCCAGTATTTTTCAGCTAATGCAAGAGTGATATAACCGCCCATACTATGCCCGATAACGGTGCATCGGTCTATATCTTCTTCATGAATAATTGCATGCAATACTTCAGCCATTCCATCCATACTCATATCATCAATCAGTTCAGATTGGCCACTGCCGGGCAGGTCAGGAATAATTAAACAGAATTTTTCTTTTAATGAATCAATTTGATTTCTCCATACTTGTCCGTCTTCACCAAAACCATGTACCAGCATTACAGGACTGCCACTGCCAATAATACGATATGCGATTTTCTTATGTTGGTATTGAAATGTTTTATTCATCGGCGAAAATTAGGCTACTTATTTTTGAAAAACTTTTTCTTAATCTTTAAAGTGATAACCCATATCAGTAGTGCGATGTTAAGGACAATCATAATCTTAGACAGCACATCACCATATTTTACAAAAAAAGTTTTTGAACGGTTGGTTGCCGGGATGGATAATTTTATAGCTGCTTTGGTATCGTATGGTTGCGGGTTGATAACAGTTCCATACGGGTCAATAAAACAACTGATACCGGTATTGGCACTGCGGGCTACCCATGTTCCTGTTTCAATAGCCCTCAGCCTTGCATAATTCATGTGTTGCTTGTGGCCGGGGGTTTTCTTCCACCAGCCATCATTGGTGATGATGCAAATAAGATTGGCGCCATTACGAACATACTTACTCATATATTCACCATAAATACTTTCGTAGCAAATAGCGGGTGCAATTTTATATCCGCTTTTCGTATTTAATACGGTTCTTTTATTTTGCCGGGCATAACCTGCTGTAGTGCCACCAAATTTTTCAAACCAGGAATCAATGAATTTTAAAAACCAGGGTAATGTTTCCACACCGGGTACCAGCATTGATTTATGATAGAAAGATTGTGCGCCGTTGCTATCGAGTACAACAGAACCGTTGTACGATTCATAATGATGACCTGAAAATTCCTGTGAATAATTGGTCGCTGAATCAAACATCCTGTAACTTTCAATACCGGTAAATAATGTTGCGTTGGGATGTCGCTGCAGAAAAGCCCATAACGGGGCCAGGAATAAATTATTTTTCATTTCTGTTTCCTGGATTCCATTGCCCATGTACAAAGCCGTTTCCGGCCATAATATCAATGCTGTGTTGTCATCAATCTGTTGTTCACTGAGAGAAATCAGTTTCTGTAATTGGGCTTCAAAAGAACCGGTAACATTGGATACTTTTTCATAGGGGTCGATATTAGGTTGAACGATGACTATGTTTGTATTAATCGCCGGACCTCTTTTTATTGGAGTATGTAATTTTGTATTAATCCAGGAAAATAATATTGGGATAAATAAAAAGCTAATTGCATAAAATAAGTATTTGTATGATTTTTTTATTTGTGTGAGGAGATTTTTCTTTAGGTGAAGGAATAAGAAAATATTCACCAACAATATCCAGCATGTTCCCCCGCTGGTTCCGGTATATTGATACCACCGCACCCATTCGGGATGAGTTGCAAATGCATTGCCCAAGGTCAACCAGGGCCAGCTTAATCCCCAATCCTGTAAATGAATATATTCAAAACACATCCAGAATGCAATGAGGGAAATGTATCCTGCTTTTTCGCCCAACCATTTTTTGGCAATCTTATAACCCAGCCATGGAAAGCACATCAATAAACTATTAGCCAGAAAAGCAGCAACTGCGCCGGGTGCTGATGCATTCCATATCCACCAGGTGGTGGATACATTCCATATAAACATAGCGATGTAAGTAAGCCAAAAGAATTTCTTACGGCTTTCCACTTTTGTTTCTAACCATAGCAAGGGTATCCATGCAACAAAGATCAAAAAGGTTAATGGGGATACCGGCCATGCTGCATATAACAATAAACCGCTGCTGATAGCTATATAAAGATTAGTGAAACGTTTCAAGCCAATTGATTTCTGTAAAATTATAGTTTGTTGATGAGGCGAACAACTCCCTGATAGTTAATTCAATGAAAGATAATTCTTAAACGTTAACAGATTAAAACAGGATAGACAACCGGGTTTTTGTAGTTTTCAGGTTCTAATTTCTTTATATGACTGACGACCAAAAGAAGATATTGCAACTGGAACAAGAATTAGATAAACTTTCTTCGCAAATCAATTTTTACCGGAAACAGGTAAATGAACTGAAAGAAAATATCTCTCCTCAAGCTGACACCAAAAAAATAGAAGAAGAATATATACCCGTAAAGAAAAAGGATTGGGAGTTTCCTTCTTACAAGCCAGCATCATCATCGTCTTCATCATCTGTTCTTGAAAGTTTTATTGGTTTAAAATTATTACACCTTACTGGTATTGTGGTGTTGGTAGTTGGTATTTCAATCGGGGTAAAGTATGCAGTGGATAAAGAACTGATTTCGCCGGCTGCAAGAATTATAATGGCTTATGTTGCTGGTATAATACTTTTCTTTTTATCAATACGGTTGAAAAAGAAATTTATTCTCTTCAGTGCTATCTTATTCAGCGGTGCCATGGCATCATTATACTTTACTACCTATGCAGCTTTTGTTTATTACCAGTTATACCCTTTTGGGATTGCTTTTGTCATAATGGTATTAATAACAATTGGCACAGCCTACTCAGCTATCGTATATGACAAACAGGAGATAGCGATACTTGGAATGATTGGTGCTTATGGTATTCCGTTTCTTATCAGTGTCAATTCAGAAAGAACAGATTTGTTTTTTGCATATATCATTTTAATCAATATCGGCATTGTATTTCTTTCTTATAAAAAATTATGGAAAGGAATGGTGCGGCTGGCCATGCTGGTAAGTTGGGTATTGTTTATAGGCTGGGCTGTTAGCCGTTATGATGCAGCAATGCAATTGCAGGCAATGATAATTATGGTTTCATTTTATGTGTTGTTTACAATAGCTTCTGTTGGTTTTGCGGCCGGGAAAAAACAATTACTTGGATTTATTGAACTTCAGCATTTTTTATTAAACAGTATTCTGGCTTTTGCTTCAGCCATATTAATTTTTACTGAATCAACCATGGACAACCGTTCCGTAATGGTAACAGGAACTGCCTGTATAGTTTTTACTGTGCAGGCTTTGATAGTAAAATTTTTTCTGGCAAAGGAAAAACTGTTGTTCAATTATCTTGCTGCATTTGCGGTGCTTAGCCTTGTATTTTATGCAGGAATGAAATGGGATGGCATAAGGGTAACCATGACATGGCTGGTAATAGCAGTTTGTTTATTTGCAGCCGGGATAATAAGTAAAATGGCATGGCTGCGGTTAATGTCGATCTTGTTGACAGGCGCTACTTTACTGAAACTAGTAATTATTGACCGGGCAAATTTTACAACAGAACAGAAGATAGTCTCATACATCTCTATCGGGATATTGTTATTGCTGCTCTCTTTCTTTTATCAAAAGTTCAGGGAAAAATTTTCGGGAGATAGTAAACAAGGCTTTTCAGACATTTAAAATTTCATGGTGACGCCGGCATTAAAAATTTCCATAAAAATAAAGTTTTGTGGAAAATATCTTTTAGGAGCATCTGATTTCTAAAAGTATAAACCATGAATACCAACAACATTTTATCAGCACCGCTGATCGACTTAATCTTTGATGGCCGTAATAAAGAATACGGCGCTTATGAGCTTCGCAGAAGCTATGCAAAAAGAATCAACAAAGCATTGTTCATTACCACCACAATCGCTGCATTAGCTTTTGGAGGGGCAGTACTCGGCAATTCATTAAAGAAAGACCCGAGGCGATTTAGCATTGGCCCGGGAATAGAAATAATTGAAATACCTGATGACAAAAAACCCGATAAATTACCGGATCCTGTAAAACCTAAACCGCAGGATGTACAAGTGAAGACAGAACAGTTTACAGAATTTAAACCTACTGTAGATACGGATGTGGATGTGCCACCACCATCACAAGAAGCATTGGAAACTGCTGCTATCGGTATAGATAAAAAAGAGGGGATAGATGAAAATGGAATTGAACAGCCTTCCGTAGAAAATGTTGGAGATAGTAAAGGTATTATAGAAGACAAACCAAATAAAGAACCTGAAATATTTACTACCGTTGAAATCGATGCAAAATTCTCTGGAAACTGGAAGGCATTTCTTGAAAAAAATCTTAACCCCAATACACCAACTGATAATAATGCACCAGAAGGAAGTTACTCTGTAATGGTTCAGTTTGTGGTAGATGTTGATGGCAATGTGAGTGATATAAAGCCATTAACCAATCATGGTTATGGCTTGGAAGCAGAAGCTGTGAGAGTATTAAAGAAAGCTACGAAATGGGAACCTGCTATTCAAAACAGATATAAAGTAAAAGCATATCGTAGACAAGTGATAACGTTTCAGGTGTTGAGTGAATAGTTATAGGTTCTGAGTTCTAAGTTTTAAGTTACGGAGAGTCATTCGGTAAGAATGACTCTCCGTATTTATAAAGTGATTTGCAAAATGCCCAATAGAATTACAGAACGATGAAGTGTGTGACACAACAGACGATGATAGTAGTAATGCAGTTGATTTAACTTCTACTATAATTCGGTGCTTCCTTCGTTATTTCAATATCATGTGCATGGCTCTCTCTCATACCTGCATTGGTGATTTTTACAAAAGTTGCTTTTTGTAATTCGGTAATGTTGGCAGCACCGCAATAACCCATACCTGCCCGTAAACCACCAGTATATTGATAAACAATTTCTTTGAGTGTTCCTTTGTAGGCCACACGGCCTTCAATACCTTCTGGTACAAATTTCTTTACATCATCTTCTACATCCTGGAAATAACGGTCGCTGCTGCCAGTGGCCATAGCACCTAATGAACCCATGCCACGGTATTGTTTAAATTTCCTTCCTTCATAGATAATTGTTTCACCGGGACTTTCTTCGGTACCGGCAAAGATGCTTCCCATCATCACACAATTAGCACCAAAGGCTAATGCTTTTACCATATCACCTGTATAACGGATACCGCCATCAGCAATGATGGGAATATTTTTTTGTTTTAATACCGAAGCTGCTTCCATAACAGCCGTTAATTGCGGCACACCTGCACCAGCAACAATTCGGGTAGTACAAATAGAGCCCGGCCCGATACCAACTTTTACGGCATCTGCACCTGCATCCGCTAATGCTTTTGCTCCGGCGGCTGTACCTACATTACCGGCAATAACGTTGATATTTTTAAAATTCTTCTTTACACTTTTTAAGGCATCAATCACTCCTTTGCTATGACCATGTGCACTATCCAATGCAATAATGTCCGCACCTACAGTTTGTAAAGCAGCTACTCTATCCAATAAATCTTTAGTAATACCAACACCGGCACCAACCAATAATCTTCCGAAAGAATCTTTCCCTGCATTCGGATGACTTTTTAGTTTTAAAATATCACTGTAAGTAAATAGTCCGGTTAATTTTCCTTGCTTATTAACGATAGGTAATTTCTCCACTTTTGTTTTTTTGAAAAGCTGTTCTGCTTTTTTCAAATCAGTTCCTTCTGGTGCAGTGTACAGATTTTCTTTCGTCATTACTTCACTCACTTTACGTTTGGGGTTGTCTTCAAAACGTAAATCACGGTTGGTAAGAATGCCAACTAATTTTCCATCTTTATCCAAAATAGGAATACCACCGATTTTATTTTCCCGCATCAGTTTTAATGCATCACCAATAGTGGCATCAGCAAGAAGAGTAACGGGATCAATTATTAAACCACTTTCACTTCTTTTTACTTTGCGTACCTGTTCGGCTTGTTTTTCGATGGACATATTCTTGTGCAGAATACCAAGGCCGCCTTCTCTTGCAAGTGCGGTTGCCAAAGCAGCTTCCGTTACGGTGTCCATTGCGGCGGATAGCAGCGGTACATTCAGTGTTATGTCTTTGGTTAGTTTGCTGCTGATATTTACATCACGGGGTAATACCTGACTGTAGCCGGGCATCAGCAGAATGTCATCGAAGGTTAAACCTTCACCAAAAAATTTAAGGGATTTGTCTTTAGCGGGGGAACTATTTCTTGTTGCCATAGGCAAAGATAGGGTAGCGGCAAAATATTTGCAAAACGAAATTCTTAGTAGTATAAAAGACCCCACGCTGAGAACGCAGGGTACGCAAAGGGGCATAAAAATTTCTCAGCGATCTCTGTGTACTCTGCGTGATATGTATTATT
>JANMFO010000367.1:0-3803 GCA_031374245.1 Chitinophagaceae bacterium
TGAAGCAGCTGGTCTGGAATTATTTGATGTGGATGAACTACCAACACATGGCGGTTCATTAAGAATATATGCTAAACATAAAGAAGATAGTTCTAAGGAAGTAACAGGTAATGTAGCAGTAGTCTTAAAGAAAGAAGCTGATAAAGGAATGACCGGGCTTTCATACTATGATAATTTTCAGCAAAAAGCGTTGCAGGTTAAATTAGATATTACTTCTTTTTTAATTGAACAAAAAAGAGCCGGCAAAAAAGTAGCTGCCTATGGCGCAGCTGCAAAGGGGAATACTCTATTGAATTATTGCGGTATAAAAAATGACCTGATTGAATATGTAGTAGATGCTAATCCGCATAAACAAAATAAATGGATGCCGGCGAGTCATATTCCGATAGTAAATGAAGAATACTTGAAAGCCAATAAGCCGGATTTTGTAATTATTCTTCCCTGGAACCTGAAAGAGGAGATAACGGCACAGCTTTCTTATATAAAGGAATGGGGTGGTCAGTTTGTAATTCCGATTCCAAAACTTCACCTGGTATAAATTGAATGCATGAAAGTATTGGTTACAGGAGCTACCGGTTTTATTGGTAATTATGTAGTGGAGGAATTACTCCGGCACAATTGTTCGGTCATCGCTTCATCAGCCAATCAACAAAAAGCAGAACAGGCGCCGTGGTTTAATAAAGCAACTTATATCCCTTTTGATTTTGCTTCTTTTGATCCTGCTGTTAATTACTATCAATTTTTTAATGAACCAGATTTGATGATTCATCTTGCATGGGAAGGGTTACCGAATTATAAATCTGCTTTTCATGAAGAAATAAACCTGCCACGGCATCTTGCTTTGGTATCGAATCTTATTAAGAACGGTTTAAACGATTTGACCGTAACTGGTACTTGCTTTGAATATGGAATGCAGGAAGGTTGTTTACAAGAGGATATGTCAACATTCCCTGCTAATCCTTATGGAAAAGCAAAGGATACCTTACGAAAAGAACTGGAACTATTACGCACAAGCCATCCGTTTGTTTTTAAATGGGCACGGCTGTTTTATATGTATGGCAAAGGCCAAAATCCGAATTCCTTACTTTCGCAGTTAGATAAGGCACTGGTAAACGGGGAACCCGTTTTTAATATGAGCGGCGGGGAGCAGGTGAGGGATTTTTTACCCGTTGAAAAAGTGGCAGCAAATATTGTAAAAATCGCTTTACAGCAAAAGGTAACCGGGGTGATTAATTGTTGTAGCGGAGAACCAGTTACAGTAAAAGCTTTTGTAGAAAATTACTTAGATAAACAAAATAAAAAAATAACCCTGAACCTTGGTTTTTATCCTTATCCGGATTATGAGCCGATGCGTTTTTGGGGGGATATAACTAAACTAAAAAATATACCAGGTAATGAATGATCCGATCCAGGCATTTATAGATGAAAGAAACCAGCGTATCAGCGATAACGGGGAAAATGAGTTATTAAAAAAGGCTGCAACTGAATTTAATACTCAATCTAACAGCAATCAGTATTCATATAATTTTTCCTGGATGGGCAGGCCCATTATCCAGTATCCACAGGATATGATTGCTATGCAGGAAATAATATGGCAACTAAAACCTGACCTTATTATTGAAACGGGTATAGCTCATGGCGGTTCGCTTATTTATTATGCTTCTATACTTGAATTGATTGGCAAGGGTGAAGTATTGGGTATTGATATAGATATACGGGAACATAACCGGAAGGAGATTGAAAAGCATCCTATGTTTAAACGCATAAAAATGCTGCAGGGATCATCTGTCAGTGCTGATATGGCAGAGCAGGTAAAGCAGTATGTTGCAGGAAAAGAAACAATACTCGTTTGCCTTGATTCTAACCACACTCATGAGCATGTAATGCAGGAACTTCAGCTTTATGCACCCTTTGTTTCTTTAAATTCTTACATCGTCGTTTTTGATACGATAGTGCAAGACTTACCGGAAGGTTATTTTTCTCAAAAAAGGCCATGGGGAATTTCAAACAATCCGAAGACAGCCGTGTATGAGTTTTTGAAGCAGCATACTAATTTCGAAATTGATCATAGCATTGATAATAAACTGCTGATTAGTGTAGCACCGGAAGGTTATCTTAAAAGAGTGAGGTAATTTGTATGCAGCATAAACCTTTTGTAAGCTTTTGCTTCTCCACCTTCAAGCGGCCTGCATTTTTACATTCCACTTTACAAAGTATATTATCGCAAACATTTGACGATTACGAAGTGATTGTATCTGATAATGATATTGCGCAAAGTGGAAAAGCTGTAGTTGAGTCGTTCAATGATCCAAGGTTTAAATATTTTGCCAATGAGGAAAACCTTGGCATGAAAAAAAGTTTTAACAGAAGTCTTGAACGTTCTTCCGGGGAATATATAGTAATGATTGCAGACGATGATCCGGTTTATCCGAATATGCTGCAAACCTTATTTGATCTGCATAATGAATATCCTGGTTATGGTATGTATTTAGGTGGTTGTGATTGGTTTTGTCTGAGTCACGAAGTAGGCAAATTGTATAATTTTAAAGTAGGTACTAATTCCTGCCTTTCCAATAATCATGATATAGACTTCAAACAAGCTTTTTCGCCAGATGAATTTTTAAAACAGTTATTCAGCTTTGGAATTTTTCCTCATTATTTGTGGTCTACTGGTATCGTTAAAAGGGATATACTGGTAAAGATGGGTGGCGTGCCAGAATATGGGACTCCCTTTTTAGGAGATTATGCCTATATGAGTACTGTAGGTTCACATTCCGGTTGTGTAATAATTAACCGTGCCCTCGGATGCCAGACTTTGCATAATGAGAATTTTGGACGAAATCAGAATGAGCAAATAGCCATTGCCGCTAAGCAATTTCCAGTTTACCTGGAAAGCAAAGCTTCTCATTTATCCGAATGGGATGATATTAAGAAGCGGATGCTGAGGTTTACAGCTCTTTGGACAATAACGCATATGGCTTTTTTACATAGCTATTACAAAAAAACAGGGGTGGTTGACAGGAGTTTAAAAACTGCTGAAAAAGAAGTTTTTGAAATCGACTATATTAAAAAGTACCGGATTAAATATTTTCTAAAAAGAAATTTACCTTTTGTGCATGATTTATTGGTAAGAATAAAGAAGCAGATAAAATCGTAACAGTATATCAATTAACCTTTGCCAAAATTCAGTATCATATTACCTGTTCGTAACGGAGGAGAATATGTAAAAGAATGTGTAAGCAGTATTCTGGCACAATCTTTTACTGACTTTAATTTATTGGTCCTTGATAATAACAGTACAGATGGTACGTTGGAGTGGGTCCAATCTGTTTCTGATAACCGTATTAAGGTTTATCCATCACAAAAGCCACTATCCATCGAAGAGAACTGGGGCAGAATAATTGCTGTTCCCAAGAATGAGTTTATTACACTTATCGGGCATGATGATATTTTGAATAAAGATTACCTGGAAACAATGGATAACCTGATTTCCAGTTACCCGGATGCAGGTCTTTATCAAACTCACTTCACCTATATCAATTCAAAAGGTGATAAAATCAGAAATTGCAAGCCAATGTCTGAAGTTGAATCAGCGGAAGATTTCCTTAAAAAATTTTTGTTGAAAGAAATTGAAGTTTCGCCAAGTTTTCAAAGTAGATGCCACTGATGTTGCCAACTCCGACAACGCCGATTCGTACCGCTTCCATTCAAAGGAAAGGGTACCCGTCGCAAGCTCTAGTCAAAACCTGGAAATTTCGGCTCCTCACATTGACTTTGAAGAAAAATTAGCCTAAGCTAGCCAC
>JANMFO010000406.1:0-14755 GCA_031374245.1 Chitinophagaceae bacterium
GCAATATCTGTAATGTTCATCAATGGATTGGTTGGTGTTTCCAGCCAAACCAATTTTGTTTTATCCGTAACAGCATTTTTTATATTGGCTACATCTGTTGTATCAACATATAAAAATTTAATACCAAACTTTTCAAACACTTTGGTAAATAGACGATAAGTGCCGCCATACATATCATTAGCACAAATCACTTCATCGCCGGGAGCTAATAATTTAATTACAGCATCAGTTGCTGCCACACCACTGCTGAAAGCCAAACCAAATTTTCCATTTTCAATTATAGCCAAAGCATCTTCCAATGCTTTGCGGGTAGGGTTTTGGCTACGGGCATACTCATATCCTTTATTTTTTCCCGGGGCTTCCTGCACATAAGTAGAGGTTTGATATATAGGAGTCATTATAGCACCAGTGGATGGATCCGGTTCTGCACCGGCATGAATCAATTTTGTAGCAAGTTTCATATTATCTGTAATTAGATGATTAGGAAGTGCAAAGATGCTGAATTCAATTTACTTGAACATTGAAGCAGCAGAAAAATACCGCCAATCGTAATTGTCAGCTTCATGCGAAGCCTGTGGCTGAATTTTCTTATTTAGTACATCAGGTTTCAGAATTTTTTCACTTACCAATGCCCTTTTTGCTTCCTGTATAGCTTCCTGCACTTGTTTGTTCTGCATCCAGGCTTTTTGAGGCGGCTCAAACCCTACTTTTTCTTTGCGCCAGGTAATGAATTCAGGCAATTTGTTTTTCATGGTTTCCCGTAGTAACCATTTAGTCCAGCCATTTCTTATTTTAAAATTAGAAGGCAGCGAAAAAATAAACTCCACCAGTTCATGACTTAAAAAAGGCAAGCGAACTTCCCGGCCATGTGCCATAGAGTTTCTATCGGCATAGCGAAGTAATTCTTCTAATCCGTGTATACAAGTGTTGAAATGCAGAACACCATTCAGCGTAAAATAACCCGGCGTGGTATAATATGCTTCTTTGCTTTGCAGTTTTACAAAATCTTTTTCCAAATCTTCCTGCCGGATGGCTTTTAATAAATATTGATGCTCTAATGCAATGGTGGTGAAATCGGGAAAATAGGAGGCGATGACATTTTTGAAATCAAATTTTTCGGTAACCCCGATTGCTTTTGCCGCTTTTAGTTCTTTGCTTCCGGATAATTTTCTTTTCCGGAAAAGTTCCTGCCAGTACCATTTATAATATTTGTGATAGCCTGCCAGTGTTTCATCAGCACCCTGTCCGTCCAGCAGCACTTTTACATCATGCTGTTTAGCCAGTTCATACACTTTGTATTGTGCATAGATGCTGGCTGAACCAAAAGGCTCTTCCTGGTGATAACATAGCTTGTTCCAGTCATTCAATAATTCATCACCAGAAATGGCTTTAGTGAATTGCTGAAGTTTAAACTTATCTGCCACCTGTTTTGAATAACCAGCTTCATCTTTTTCAAACTCAGGAAAAATAGTGGTAAAGGTCTGTGGCTGATAGCCCAGGCTTTGCAATTCATTAATTAAGGCTACTATAGAAGAGCTATCAAGACCACCACTTAGTGAAGTGCCAATTTTTACATCACTCCGCAACCTTTTTTTTACAGAATCGGTTAAAAGATGGTTGAATTTTTCTAATGCTTCGTTGTCTGTAATTTTTTTGTTCTGCTTTTCAGGATCAATATCCCAGTACTTTTCAAGTAGCAGCTTATTGGTTTTGGAATTATACTTTAAGTAAGTGGCAGGAGGAAGTTTATGTATGTTTTCAAAAAAGGTTTCACCCGGTTGATCAGGATTGTCAGTATAACCAATGGTAATAAAATTGAAAAGCATTTTTTGATTAGGCGTTCTTTCAACACCAGCAGCCCAGAGAGCCTTCATTTCCGAAGCAAAAACGAACCTGTTATTATCAAACTGATAAAAAAAAGGTTTTTCTCCAAACCGATCTCTTGCAACAAATAACTCTTTTTCCTCTTCATCCCATATGGCAAATGCAAACATACCGTCGAAGTGATCCACACATTCATCTTCCCAGCAATCATAAGCGGCAGCTATTACTTCAGTGTCTGTTTGCGACCTGAATACATAACCTTTCTTCTGTAACTCTTCCCGCAGTTCAATGTAATTATAAATTTCTCCGTTATGAACAATTGTATAGCGATTCATATAATCCATGGGCTGCTGACCGGCAGCACTTAAATCAATAATGGAAAGACGGCGGTGTCCCAGTAACACATTGCCGGATTCATTTTGCCACAAACCTTCTCCATCAGGCCCACGATGAGCCAGTGCATCTGTCATTTTTTTCAGATACTCTTTATTATAAAGAAAAGTTATTGATTGTATAATGCCTGCAATACCACACATGCTGTAAATATCTAAAATAATTTCCGGCAGAGCGGCACAAAGTTAACAACACTAAAAAGGGAGGCTTAAAAAATAAATGATAGCCTGGCTTCAACATTGTCCCAGGCCATTACCAGTTCAACAGCATCATTTGTTTTTTCAAAAACCATAGTAAAAAATTCGACGGAGTTTTTGGTTTGTTTAGATGGAACGACGAAACGGGCAATATCTTTTGATTCGTCAGGATGCAGACCCCAGCTATCAATATTACTATTCAGAGAAATTACCCAATTATCCTTTTCGGGAATGCAATAAAGAATGTAACGTCCTGCCTTTATCTTCTTACCCTGAATTGTGGCATCTGTGTAAAGATCTAGCTCGGTGGCTTCATTGGCTCCTAATCGCCACGGCTCACCATATTTCAGCACATCTTTAAATAAACTGCGTCCCTGTAAATGGGGACGGCTGTACACCACTCTTGCATAGGGTGGTTTAATAGCACTGTTAGTCATTTTTAGTTTTGGGTAATCGGCAGGGTAGTAGCTTATATCCATTGGTGATACATCAACGGGTACATATGGGTTCACTGTTCTTTCAGGTTTAACCATTGCAGAAGAATCAATGGTAGGTATTTTTATAATCCGGGTGTCCTTTTTTTCTTCTTTGTGGTTACACGCAATAAAAAAAATAAAAACAATCAGCAAAGGAAAATATATTCTCATATGACTATACATTAAAAGGTAATAGGTAAAGAAGCTTTTACATTATCCCACGCAATGATTAGGTTACAGCCACTACTAGTTTTCTCAAATGCCATTGCCAGTGATTCAACTACTGTATCATTTTTTTGTACTGAGGCAGCAGTTCTCACAATATCTTTTTTAGTATCATACTTAAAAGATCCCCAGGTGTCTGTGTCCTTATTTAGAATAATACTCCAGCTGCCTTCATTAACAATAGCATATAACGTGTAGCGGCCTTTATTTATTTTTTTTCCTCCGATGCGTACGGGTTTAAAGAATTCAATTTCGGTGGCCTCATTGGCACCCACTCTCCATACTTCTCCGTATTTCACTAATTCGCCAAAAACAGTCCTTCCTGCTTTTTGCGGACGGCTATAAACAACCCTTGCTGCCAGCGGCTCGGTTATCTTATCCTGAATTTTAAGGACAGGATAGTTAGCGGGATAATAACTCATATCCATCGGCGATTTATCTACAGGCGGTAAATTTCCTGGTTGCGCAAGCAGTGAGAAAAAGAATAATTGAAATACAATGAGGATAGCAAAGTTTTTTTTCATAATAAAAGGTATAGTTACAAAAATAAACGTTTTCTCAATCAGGAACAGGCCGTTTATGTTTTGGTGGCGTCATCATTTTGCAGCAATTCAAATTGCTGCAAGGCAAAAGGCTTTACGGCTGCCCAGAAATGACGGTAGCAGTCCTGTAAAAGTTGGTAGTGCTCCTCAAATAACTGAAAAGCAATTTCACTTTCGGTTAAATATGCAGACCTGCGTACTACACCTCCGAGGCTTTTTTGTATGCCGGAACGGCTTCGGTAATTTAAAAGCCAGTTGTGCTGTTTCATAAAAGGGAACATACGGGCAAAATATTCAGGCATCCAGTGTGCCTGATTACCGAGGACACCATAAACCTGTTTAGAAAAATCAGACAAGGAATCTTCAGTGAATTCTGTGTGATCGGCTGCTAAAAAATGATCGTACAGCACATCTACAAAAGCACCGCTGTATAAACGATATACAGGCCGGAATATTTCTTTAGCCTCCCTGGTAGCTTCATGTGTATCGGTAAATGTATCAATAGCCCGGTGCAGCATTATCCCTTTTTGAATACCGGGTGGATAATCAAACTTCTTTTTGCCTTTTACAAAATCACTGATCATATTACCCATCAATATTTCAGGATGGTTGAAGGAAAGATATGCGTGGGCTAAGTAGTTGATAAATCTATTTATTAATGCGTGTCAGGCTTTTTTAATTATTTCTACTTTATAATCAATATTAGTATTTCAAAAGTAAGCCGATTTTAATTATTCTTTTTGATAACCGGCCTTTACAAATGTTCAGCGGTTCACATTGTCCAACTTCTGTTAACAGCAATTAACAGAGCCCTCCACTAATCTCCGAAGGAGTCCTTTGGACACAATTGGCTTGCAGCGGGCTGTAACCTAATCTACATTTGTTCCGTCATACCAATCAAATAAATAATTGACAACTCAAAACCTTAACCTTAAAAAATAATGTATGAAAAAGATGATGTTAACACTGGCAATAACAATAAGCACATTAAGTGCCTTTGCCGTGGAAGAAAAAGTAAGCCCTAAAGTATTAGATGCTTTTAAAAATGAGTTTAATACTGCTAAAGAAGTAGAGTGGACTGTTGGCAGTACCTATTACATGGCCACGTTTACCTACAATGATAAGTATGTGTTTGCTTATTATAATGTGGATGGTGTTTTGCTCGGTATTTCTCATTACATAAGCCCGGCTGAATTACCCATGGCTTTGCAAAACAGTCTGAAGAAAGACTATAGTGATTACTGGGTTAGTGATTTGTTTGAAGTAGCAAAAAATGGCAAAACAGAATATTATGTAACACTGGAAAATGCGGATAAAAAAATAGTGTTGCAATCTTCCGGCAGTAATGATTGGGATGAATACAGAAAAGTAAGAAAAGCATAATACCTAAGTAAGTTTTGGTGTGTGGTAAAACAAGCCCCGTCTTCTGCCAACAGGCAGAGCGGGGTTTTGTATTTTTTATCAATAATTATTAACGATTGTTTTTTATCGTTAATCTGTTTAACAATGCCCACCGCAAATCTCCGAAGGAGTCCTTTGGACACAATTCACTTGTCTTCGCTTCTTTGCTGCACTATTTTTATATTGATTTAATCAACTGTCATTAACTATTAAACCTTAAGCCATGAAAAAATTATTTTTATCACTGTCATTGATGCTGACAGTAGCAGGTACAGTACTTGCAAACGACAAAACCAATGTAAACGAACAGGTAGAAGCCGCTTTCAAAAAGGAATTTCCTGGGGCCAGCCTTATTGAATGGAACAAACCCGGAGAATTTTACAAAGCAACCTTCATGCTGTGGGACCATCGTACAGAAGCCTATTTTACAGAAGACGGTCAGTTGCAGGGTAGTATGAGATCCCTTTTTTATAACCAGTTGCCACTGGCAGTAATGACTTCTATTGACAAACGATTTGAAGGAGCCGACATACTGGATGTCAATGAAATTAATAGTACAGAAGGAACAACATATTCACTCTTGTTGGAGGCGAATAATAAAAAATACCGTGTTAAAGCAGATGCATCGGCTGGTATTACTGAAGTAAAGAAATTGAAGAAAGCAGCATAAATTATTTATTCTGTAAAGAAAAGCCCTGTCTGTAAAGACAGGGCTTTTTTATTTACCCAAACCTGTAATTTTGCCGAACCGCATTGTCTCGTCCTCTTGCGATCTGAAGGCGGATAAAAAATGTATAATGAACAAAGGACCTGTTTCGCAATTTATTGAACACCATTATCGCCATTTTAACGCAGCTGCATTAATGGATGCTGCTAAAGGTTATGTAACACATTTGAACGAAGGTGGTAAAATGATGATAACATTGGCTGGGGCCATGAGTACCGCAGAATTGGGATTAAGCCTTGCAGAAATGATAAGGCAGGATAAAGTAGCTATCATCAGCTGTACTGGTGCAAATCTTGAAGAAGATATAATGAACCTGGTGGCACACAGCCATTATAAAAGGGTACCCAACTACCGTGATTTGAGTCCGCAGGAAGAATGGGATTTACTGGAGAATCATTACAACCGTGTTACCGATACTTGTATTCCTGAGGAAGAAGCGTTTCGTCGCTTGCAACAGCATATTCATAAAATATGGAAAGACGCTGATGATAAAGGTGAACGATATTTCCCCCATGAGTATATGTATAAAATGCTGCTGAGCGGTGTGCTGGAGCAGTATTATGAAATTGATCCAAAAAATAGCTGGATGCTTGCGGCTGCGCAAAAAAATATTCCTATTGTAGTACCGGGTTGGGAAGACAGTACGATGGGAAACATCTTTGCATCTTATATTATTAAAGGGCAAATGAAAGCCACCACTATGAAAAGTGGAATTGAATACATGGTTTGGCTGAGTGAATGGTACAGAAATAATTCCTCAGGCAAAGGTGTTGGCTTTTTCCAGATTGGTGGTGGTATTGCCGGTGACTTCCCTATTTGTGTTGTACCGATGATGTACCAGGATCTGGAATGGCATGATGTGCCTTTCTGGAGTTATTTCTGCCAGATATCAGATTCAACAACCTCATATGGTTCCTACTCCGGTGCGGTGCCGAATGAAAAAATAACCTGGGGAAAATTAGATATTAAAACGCCAAAGTTTATTGTAGAGAGTGATGCTACCATTGTAGCGCCGCTTATGTTTGCGTGGATATTGGGTTGGTAAAGAAATGAATATATATTTTAAAGGCTGTTGTTTAAAACAACAGCCTTTTTGCTTTTAAGTATTATAAGTTCTTTTTTGTTTCTTCCCATGCTTTTGCATCTTTTAATGCTTTTGCGAGATATGTAATGACAACAATTTTTACTATTATTCCACTGTACACTGCTTTTCCGCCATTGATAAAAATAGCCGCCACCCACATTAAAATAAATAAAATAAGCCCTACCATAATTGCAGAATAGGGCTTAGTCTTTGTCCATAATGCAAGAGCAACAAAAACACCAGCTTCAAATAAGGCTATGCCAATCAAAAGCGGGGTAATGCCAATTTCCGATGTCCCGGCAACTACCAGTTCACTTATAAAAACAAGAGCGGCAGTAACGAATAATGCAGTCCTCGCTTTCTTTATGCCGGTTTCAAATCCCTGCATTTCCAATTTTTTTATTCCTTCAACATAATCAGCAATTTCATTTTCTTTTGGTGGCTCTGGAGTGGTTTGGTTATCTGGCATAATATAATTTTGGGAAAAAGGTATGATTTTTTCTTTACTATAAAAGATATACAAAAATGAACCCCGTTCCTTTTCAGGTTCGGGGTTTGCTTTTATAGAAAAAGGCCTGGATTAATGTAGCAGAGAAGGTGGCCCTGCTTATTTCTTTATACCAAGAACGATTAATAGACCAAACAGGTTGCTTATAGTTTAATATAAATAAAAAGCCTTCCTGAAATAAAGAAGGCTTTTTCAAGAAAAATATTCTATCAAAATCCTTTTGGCTTATCCAGGTTTATATCCCTTTTCAGCATTTCGTTTCGGTTAGCCATTTCCCAGGCAGTGTAAAAAACTAACTGTGCCCTTTTGGCCATCATCGGGTAATTGATTTTATCCGGTGTATCTGTAGGCCGGTGATAGTCAGCATGTGTTCCGTTGAAATAGAAAATAATGGGAACACCTTTTTCAGCAAAATTGTAATGGTCGCTTCGGAAATAAAAACGATTGGGATCGTTAGGATCGTTATACTTTCTGTCTAATTTCATTTTTACATAAGTCTTGTTTACCTGGTCGGTTATAGGCGCAAGGTCAGAGCTTAGTTTGTCATCGCCAATAATAAAAACATAATTAGCAGAATCTTTATCTTTCAAATATTCAGTGGCAGTACGGCCAATCATATCAATGTTAAGGTCAACAGTTGTTTTTTCCAAAGGATATACGGGGTGATTAGCATAATATCCACTTCCCCACAATCCTTTTTCTTCTCCGCTTACTGTCATAAACACAATGGACCTTCTTGGCCCTTTACCAGCAGCTTTGGCTTTTGCAAAGGCTTCGGCTAATTCCAAAATACCGGTGGTGCCGCTGCCATCATCATCAGCTCCATAATAAATAACGGTGTCTCTTTTACCTATATGGTCGTAATGGGAAGTCAGAAATACATACTCGTCTTTTTTATCTGTTCCTTCTATCATCCCCATTACATTGGATACATAAGTTGTGTTACTGGATTTGGAAAAACCTAAATCCACCTGAGCAGTATATGTTTTTGCAATCAGCGATCCGTCCTTTGCTTTGTCAAAAATATTTTTTCCATCTTCTCCCATAATTGCTGAAGCCACATCAGGAGAAATATTGAAAGTAAAGGGAGATTGTTTTGCAATATACCCACCTCTCATACTCCAGCTAGAGCTCATAACGGTTGCCTTCCTGGGGAAATTATTATACACAACCAATAATGCAGTTGCACCTTTCTTTGAAGCGGTATTTGATTTTCCAAATGAAGAAGAAGGGGGTGCTTGTCCACGAACAGCGGCAGCCGGTTTATAGTCTGCCGGTGTGCCATCTAATATCAATACTAACTTACCTGCTACATCCAGATTTTTATAATCGTCTCTTTTATCATCAACAATACCATAACCTGCAAAAACTATTTCTGAGAAACGCATATCAGCAGAAAAATTATTACTGGCCGGCTGAAAATCTTTAAATACTTCAAAGCTGTTGCCATTTATCTTAATGGATGAACCTAATACAGAATCCCGGTACAGCGCATACTGCATACGATAACTTCCCTTGTTGCCTGGCAATAGTCCCAGTGATTTAAAATGCTCTTCAATATAATTTGCTGCTTTTTCCAGGCCGGGTGATGGGGTGTCCCTTCCTTCCATTTCCTTGCTGGCAATGGTGTACAGATGTTTCTTCATATCATCTGCCGTAATACTTGCCGCAATAGTTGCCAGTTTCTTATCTTTTTTTTGTCCCTGGATCAGTGCTGGTACAAGTAATAGGGTACAGGCAATAATTTTTTTGATCATATAAAATTGAATTATTTGATTGTGTAAGCCACATCGCAGAAGCGATGGAGTGTAAAGTAAAAATAATTGCTACTGCAACAGGATGAATAAAAAATGGATGACCGGTATTTATCAGGAGCAGGCTATTTTATTGACACGGTTAGCATGGCGGCCACCTTCAAAGTCAGTAGTCATAAAAAGGGCTACCATTCTTTCAGCATCACCTTCCCTTACAAAACGAGCAGGGATACAAATAATGTTTGCATCATTATGTTTCCGGACAAGACTGGTTATTTCTTCACCCCAGCAAAGAGCCGCACGGATGCCCTGATGCTTATTAGCTGTAATGGCAACGCCATTAGCAGTGCCACATAGTAAAATACCAAAGGCGGCTTTTCCTTCTTCCACAGCACTGGCAACAGGGTGAGCATAGTCAGGGTAGTCAACAGAATCTTTACTGTGTGTGCCAAAATCAGTAAATGCCAGACCTTTTCCTTCGAGAAATGAGATAAGGTCTTCTTTATAATCATATCCTGCATGATCACTTCCTATGGCGATGGGCTTGCTGAGGTCAAATGGGGAATGCATAAAAACAGTTTTGAGTTATGAGTTTCGAGCTACGAGTAAAGATGGCACAAAGTTAAACAACTCGTAACTCATAACTCAAAACCCGCAACTTTCTTTAGCTCCACTCTTTCATTTCTTTCTCTTTTCTTTTTTCTATCCGGGAAGCAATGATAATACTGGCTTCAAACAACAGATATAAAGGGATAGTTACAATAGTAAGGCTGAAGGGGTCTGTGGAAGGAGTAATAATAGCAGCAGCAATTAATATGATAATAAAAGCATGCTTTCTGTATTTCTTTAAAAAAGTTCCTGTTACAATTCCAATCCTTGACAGTACCATTACCAGTAGTGGCATTTGAAACAAAACCCCAATACCGGCAGTGGTATAAACCAGGTTTTCCAGATAATCAGAAAAAGAGGGCATTATTTCTATCTGTGGGCTTAGTTTATAGTTAAAATAGAAATTAACCATAAACGGTGTGAGGATAAAATAGCCAAAAGCAACACCAGCAAAAAATAATAAGGAAACCCATATAATTATCCCTCTTGTTTTCTTTAATTCTTTAGGGGACAATGCGGGCCTGATAAATTTCCAAAACTCCCAGAATACATACGGGAATGCAAGGATGAAACCGCCAATAAAAGCCAGGGTAAATGAAGCAACAAACTGGCCGGTCATTGTGTTTTCAAGAAACTTAGCTTTTACTTCCGGAAAGCAAAGCACATCACCAATACCAATAGAGTGACCGAGGCTGCACAGCCACCGGGCAGAAACAAAACTGGTACGGGTAGGGGCAAATAATATATCGTTGACTACAAAATCAGAGTAAATAAATACAATAATGGCCCCGATAACTACTGCAATAATAGAACGGACAACATGCCAGCGCAGATCTTCCAGGTGATCAATAAACGACATTTCTGCATTGGTGTCTTTGTTCCGTTTATTGAAAAAATCAAATAAGGCCATCAGTTTTTTTTAGAGAGTGCCGCAAAGATAAGGAGGTGAAAGGTCAATAGTGAATGGTCAATACAAGGGGCAGGCTCGTAACCTGCACCTAAAAGCCATTGCCTATCACTTCAGCTTTTTCATTTTTACCATTTCGATCCTGGTATCACTTACATGCAAAACTTCAAATTCATAATCATCAATAATAATACGTTCTTTCTGTCGGGGAATGGTTTCGTGGTAATTAATAATGTAGCCGGATAAGGTTTCGGATTCTTCCTCACCAAATTCAAAACCATATTTTTCTTCAAGGTAGTCTAGTTCCAACCGGCCTGAGAACATATATTCGTTTTCTGCCAGTTGCTTTTCTACAAACTCTTCGGTGTCGTATTCGTCCTGTATCTCACCAAACAATTCTTCCAGCACATCTTCCATAGTAATAATGCCGGCAGTGCCGCCAAACTCATCCACCACCCAGGCTATGCTTTTTCTTTCTTTTGAAAACTTAGTAATAAGACCGGCAGCACTCATACTCTCCGGCACAGCTGGTATGGGTAATAAAACAGATTGAATAGTTGCTGGTCTTTTAAATAAATCTAACTGGTGCACATAGCCGGTGATGTGATCAATATTATTTTCAAACACTACCAGTTTGCTCAGTTTGGTTTCAATAAATTTTTTCTTCAGGTCTTCAATGGAAGAGCGGCTATCAATACCCACAATTTCTTTCCTGGGAACAAGGCACTGCCTGATTTTTACATTTGGCAACTCCTGAGCATTTTCCATCAGCTGGGTATTGCGTTCCTGCCGTTCATCGTTAGCGGTTTGCTGAAAAAGATGTTTCAGATCGCTGCGGTTCAGTTGTTCTTTATTTTTATCAAGCCGGATATTAAAAACATATTTCAGTATCCATTCTGACAAATCAATAAACGCTGCGGCAATGGGGGAAAATAGCCGGTAAAAAAAATCAATAACATGGGCCAGCCTGTCAAGCAAAGTATTGCTTTTGTTCCTGAAAAAGGCACGGGGAATAAACTCGGCAAGCACCAGTACCACAAAAGTGGCAAATGTTATTTCAACGATAATAGGAACCAGGTTGGAGCTCACATGCAGGTATTTCCACACAGGCCGCATCACAGTGCTTATCTGCAAACCAAGAAATACTAAAAAAATATTGAAGCCAATTAAAGTGGTGCCTATAAATCGGGCAGGAGAATCTATAAACTTTGACAGAAGTTGTACAGATGGACCACCTTGTTTCTTTTTTATTTCAATACTCAGGCGGTTGGCACTGTAAAAAGCCATTTCAATACCCGCAAAAAAACCCATCAGCAAAAGGGTGAGAAAAAAGAAGATTATCGAATTCCACTCAATCATAACACGAAGATACCCCCAAACCCCTAAAGGGGGGCTATCAACTACTCTAAAATCCAGACCGGGTTTTCCTATGTAAAATCACTATCAATTGGTGTTTATAATAACTAATTTCCTGGATGAAAGAACGCCTTCAGTATAGTGAACGTAAGCCCCTTTAGGGGTTTGGGGTTTCCAGAAATTTCCTCACCGCTTTTTCTGCTTCGGCGCAGGCTCTCTCCAGCTTATCGTTGAGGATAATGTGGTCAAACTGCGATTTGAATGACAGTTCGTAAGATGCCTTATTAAGCCGGGCCTGTAATGACTCAGGTGTTTCAGTACCCCTTGCCCGTAATCTTCTTTCCAGTTCTTCAATAGAAGGAGGTTCTATAAAAAGGGATAACGAATTATGCGGATACTGTTGCTGTATATGTATACCGCCCTGCACATCTACATCCAGCAGCGGGGCCTTGTGCTTTTGCCAGATTCTCTCCATTTCACTTTTTAGTGTGCCGTAGTATTTTCCTTCGTACACCATTTCCCATTCCACAAATTCTTTTTGCTCTATTTTATTTTTAAAATCTTCTACGGGAATGAAATAGTAATCTACTTTGTCTTTTTCATTATTGCGGGGCTGCCGGGTGGCGCAGGAAATGGAAAAAGCCAGTTGCCCGGAGAATGCTTTTAATAAATGCCTTGCTACCGATGTTTTACCAGCCCCGGATGGAGCAGCGATGATGATGAGTTTGTTTTGCGGGGAAGACATTTGCAAAGAAAAAGGAAAAAATCAAAAGAAAGGAATTCTTGCTATCTGCCTGCAAGAACTATTTCCTGATTGTTATGCCCGGCATGCTGAACTGTTTCACCTTAGTCAATAACTCATTTCTATTTAACTTAAGCGAAGAAAGAAATTTACCGGTATCATTACCATAACTTCTTACACTTATTCCAAATAGAAGGACACCTTTTTCTCCTGCTTTATCAGTAAAAGTGGTGTACCGGTATATATTTCGTTCAGCAATATTCACCTTGCCATTCGGCGCATTATCACTTACCACAAAGTCAAGAAAATATTCACCTGTTGTTGAGTTAGCAGTTAAATCATAAGTGACAACCGGGTTAGTTATTTTCATTTTTTTAAGCTCTGCTACTTTATTATCTGCAATGTTTTTCAAATTTGTTGCACCTGTAAGTACTTCCAGTAGCAGCATTGTTTTAAACCTGTCAGCTGTATCGCCTTTTACAAGATATTCTTGCTTATAATAAGTTTCTGATGGGTGTGATGTCCAGCTTAAATTGTACGAAGTGCTATTGAATGAAATTGGTCCGGGAACATTCAGGTAATCTACAGGAGAATTATTGTTTTGTGCAAAGGATGCTGTTGACAATAGCATTGCCAAAGATGAAATAATAGCAAATTGAATTGATTTCATTTTAAATGATTTGTTTGAATTGTTCAGCCATTTTGTTTCATCCTTCAACTCTTCTTATATCCGCCCCCATTTTTTTTAATCGTCCATCAATATCCTGGTAGCCACGATCTATCTGTTCAATGTTTTGAATAATACTTTTCCCATCTGCGCTGAGTGCTGCAATTAATAAAGCCACACCGGCACGGATATCGGGGCTGCTCATGGTAATGCCTCTTAGCATTTGTTCCCTTTCCAAACCAATTACCACAGCACGATGCGGATCGCAAAGAACAATTCTTGCACCCAAGTCAATCAGCTTATCTACAAAGAACAAACGGCTTTCAAACATTTTCTGATGAATGAGTACAGAACCTTTGGCTTGTATGGCAGTTACTAAAATAATGCTTAACAAGTCAGGAGTAAAACCAGGCCACGGATGATCGGAAATTGTCATTACAGATCCATCGAGAAAAGTTTGTATTTCATAACTCTCCTGTGAAGGGATATGAATATCATCTCCATTAAAATTCATTTGAATTCCCAGCTGCTGAAATTTTTCCGGAATGATACCAAGATGTTCAATACCTGCGCCTTTAATAGTAATATCGCTTTGGGTCATTGCTGCCAGACCGATGAAGGATCCTACTTCAATCATATCGGGCAACATGCGGTGTTCAGTACCGCCAAGATAACCAACACCTTCTATCGTTAACATATTACTGCCAATGCCAGAGATTTTTGCACCCATTCTGTTCAGCATCTTACATAATTGCTGTAGGTAAGGTTCACAGGCAGCATTATAGATAGTAGTTGTTCCACTGGCCATTGATGCAGCCATTACTATGTTGGCAGTACCAGTAACAGAAGGCTCATCCAATAATAAATTCGCTCCTTTCAGGTTGGATGCTTCCAGATGAAAGAAACCATCTTCTTCATGATAAATGAATGAAGCACCTAATTTTTCAAAGCCAATTATATGAGTATCTAACCGGCGCCTTCCTATTTTATCGCCACCGGGTTTTGGAATAAATGCTTTTTTAAACCGTGCCAGCATCGGTCCGGCCAGCATTACAGAGCCTCTCAGTTTTCCACTTTTCTTTTTATAGGCTTCGCTGTGCAGGTAATCAATGTTTACATCATCCGCCTGGAAAATACAAGTATCACGACTTGTTCTTTCCACTTTCACATTCATTTCGCCCAGCAGTTCTATCAGCAGGTTTACATCTATAATGTCCGGAATATTGGTGATAGTAACCTTCTCGGGTGTCAGCAATACAGCACTGATGATTTGCAGGGCTTCGTTTTTAGCTCCTTGCGGAATTATTTCACCTTGTAATTTTTTACCACCCCGTACTTCGAAA
>JANMFO010000409.1:0-4672 GCA_031374245.1 Chitinophagaceae bacterium
CCTATCTTTGCCGTCCCGAAAAAGGGAGTTTAGCTCAGCTGGTTCAGAGCATCTGCCTTACAAGCAGAGGGTCGGCGGTTCGAACCCGTCAACTCCCACCAAAAGACCTCAAAATGAGGTCTTTTTTATTTTATGCCGGTGGCTCCCACAACTCAATTTTATTCCCTTCAAAGTCCAGTATCCAGCCGAATTTTCCATATTCCTCGTCCATTGGCTCGCCGACAATAGTTACCCCTTCTTCTTTTAAAACAGCCAGTAAGGCAAAAAGGTCTTTCACAATAAAATTCAACATCACTTGCTTTTCGCTGGGGGCAAAATAATCGGAGTCATTCTTGAAAAAAGATAGCACATTATTACCCGGCTTTTTACTCCCGTCTTTATTGTCAAACTGCCAATCTGTATATACCGTTCCGTTGAATGAAATACCGAGGTGTTTTTCGTACCAGGCCGCTAATGCTTTAGGGTCATTGGCCTTTATAAATGGGCCGCCGAGACCAATTACTCTTTCCATTTTTTTGATTTGAATTAAAAGTACAAAACCAGGCTTTTAAAAGCTGCGATGTATCCGAATAATTTTTTATTTTTGCACTGCATGTTTCCTTACAAAACAGATACACATACAGATATAAGCGAAGACACAGACGTCCTCACCGATAATGAAGATGCCTGTCACCTCGTTGTCTGGAACGATGAGGTCAATACGTTTGAATGGGTTATTGAAACCCTGGAGGAAGTTTGCGGCCATACTCATGAACAAGCCGAACAATGCTCGTATTTTATACATCACAAAGGCAAATATGCTGTAAAGCATGGCAGCTATGATGACCTGAAACCGCAATGCGTTGCTATAACGGACAGAGGCATCAACGCAACCGTTGAAGTTGTTGCAGGCTAATTGCAACAATAAAATTCATGCTCACTAAAGGGAAAACAATAAAGCTTTAAAGCCTGGCTATTTCATGCAAAATAACATGTACTCAGGGGTCCTTTCGTAAACATCACCATAAATAGTGAAGAGATTAATTCAATGTTACTCTTATCCCCCCGTTGGTCCAGTGGGTACTGTTGGCACAGGGCTTAATGGGACAGTTGTTGGCACTTCACCACCTTCAGGAACATCCTTGCCACAACTAATTGTAACAAACGAAAGTGTAAATAACAAACATAAAAAGAGTCCAATCTTTTTCATACAATTAGAGTTGAATTTTTGTAATTTTTAAAATTCAGCCTTATAAAAATAATTTTATTTGTGGAATTAAAAAATATTATTCAAGAGAAATAAAAATCCTTTAATTCATATAATTGGGGGCAGTATATTGTACTATGCCACTTTTTGCACTTAATAAAGAGCTATTATTCCCTCCTGTTCATTTGGCAGAACCAGATGGACTGCTGGCCATGGGCGGAGACCTATCACCCGAAAGATTACTATTAGCTTATCGCAATGGTATCTTTCCCTGGTATGAAGGCGAACCAATTTTATGGTGGAGTACCGACCCCCGGTTTATTTTAGTGCCGGCAGAATTAAAAGTGAATAGAAGCACCAAAGCTTTATTAAAAAAGAATGAATTTGTATTTACTGTTAATAAAACATTTGCAAAAGTCATTCATAATTGCAAAGAAATAAAACGACCCGGACAGGATAGTACCTGGATAACAGATGAAGTGGAAAGAGCATATTGTAAACTACATGAACTGGGATATGCTCACAGTGCTGAAGTATGGAAGGACAATGAACTGGTGGGAGGACTATACGGCATCCGGTTAGGAAAAGTATTTTTTGGAGAAAGTATGTTTAGTAAAGTAAGCAATGCTTCACGGTTTGCATTTATTAGCTATCTACAACTATTGAAAGAAGAAGGTGTACAATTAATAGATTGCCAGGTTTATACTGAATTCCTTGAAAGCCTCGGTGCAAAAATGATTAGCCGGACTGATTTTATCCGACAACTAAAAGAATTGATTCTCTAAACTTTAGAATCTTGAACCAAGATAATGTGGCAGCATGGCCCGCCAGGTGTTCCAGTCATGCGGCCAGTCTTCACCCCATACATCCAATTCATAATTAATGCCCTTATCATACAGGACTTTTGCAAATCTTCCACTGCTTTGAGGATCTTCATAAGAGCCGCTTCCGGTTACAATGTGAATATTGCGGCTCTGGCGGATTTGCTCCAATGTATTGTGATCGGAAAGATTCGGCATAAAATGCACCGGGCTGTTAAAATATACATTATCATCATAATACCCTTTTGTATACTCAGTAAGATCGTATACACCGCTCATGGCAATAACGCCATTAATAAGGTCAGGACGTTTTAAAAATAAGTTCATGCTGTGTAAAGCGCCAAAAGATGCCCCACAAGTGATAATAGGTGTTTGCCCGCTGGTACTATTTTTTACAAATGGAACTACTTCATTGAAGACATAATCATTCCACTGCTGATGCCGGATAGATTTATCACGGGGGTTCATATTATTATTCAACCAACTCTCATTGTTAATACTATCAATAGAAAAAACGCTTACTTTACCTGCCTCTATAAAGGGAGTGAGATGATCCATTAACTGAAAACGCTCATACTCCAAATAATCAGCCGCAGCCGTCGGCACCAAAAGAAGCGAAAAACCATAGTCACCATACCTGGCGATAGGCATTTCTTTATTTAATGAAGGGCTATACCAGGAAGCTAATTCTCTTTTCATACAGATGTAATTTGATTGATTAAACAGATAGTCTTAAACAAGTAATTCAAATAACGGGCTTTTTATGAATATAATTCTTAATTTTTTGAGAGAAACCCGCCGCCAGTATGGTTACTGCCAGTTTTTTTTCAGGCTACAAGGAAAATATTAGTAAATTCTCTTGGTATATTCACTGAGTAATATTACTTTAGTTTTTCAGTATTTTTACTAAACATATTTTTTGGGCTATTAAGTATGGCATTGAAAAACAACTGCTTTAAAATCAAGCTATTAATCAGCAACCTAAGGGCGGAGAATTCGTCTTTACCGGCAATAAACCGGACAATTTATTCCAAATCCAGTCTTTCTTTGAACAACTTGTTATTTACTAGCCCATTTTTTGCCGGTTAAACATGAGATAAAACTGTAGATGTCGAAATAAAATAAGCAATCTGAATATACATGAGCAATGCACCACCAATCCGTATAATTTTGGTTGATGACCATAAACTAGTCCGTCAATCATGGAAAATGCTGCTGGAGAATAATCCCCACTTTCAAATTATAGCAGACTTCAATAATGGAGAATCGGCCATTGAAGAGGCCCGGCAATTGGTTCCGGACATTATGCTTGTTGATATTAATATGTCGCCTGTTAATGGTTTTGCTGTTACCGAAAGGCTGATGGAAACCACACCCACCATAAAAATAATCGGCTTATCCGTTAACAATCAACCAAAGTATGCGATAAAAATGATGGAATTAGGAGCCAGAGGTTATCTGACAAAAACCTCATCGCTGGAAGAAATCAATCACGGCATTATGAAAGTACACAGAGGCGAAATTTATATCTGCGAGGAAGTAAGAAAACATATGCCCCCTTCGAAATAAGCCCATTGTAAACAACTCTCCCTTTTCGCCGTCTACTTAAAAGACGGTAAATTTGCCGCCCAAACCCCTTGTTTCTCAACATAGTGTTTTATTGTAGCTAAACGCCCAATAGAATTACGGGACGTTGAAAAGTGATTCTATTTTTTCTTTCACTGGAAGAAAAAATAGAACAATCCGCCGATTGGCGGATGCAAGGGACGATGATAGTAGTACTGACGCCGACAACAAAAAATAATATTCGCAATGGAGTTATCTAAAAATTTTGACCACGGTGCCGCAGAGCTAAAATGGTATCAGCATTGGCTGGATAAAAATTATTTTCATAGTGAACCGGATGGCCGTGAACCTTATACTGTAGTGATTCCGCCGCCGAATGTAACCGGAGTATTGCACATGGGGCATTGTTTGAATAATACTATTCAGGACATATTGGTACGCCGTGCAAGGATGCAGGGAAAAAATGCTTGCTGGGTACCGGGTACTGATCATGCTTCGATTGCTACAGAAGCGAAAGTGGTACACATGTTACGGGAAAGAGGAATTGCCAAATCATCACTCAGCCGGGAAGATTTTTTAAACTATGCCTGGGAGTGGAAAGAAAAATATGGCGGTATCATTCTGCAACAATTGAAGAAAATGGGTTGCAGTCTGGATTGGGAACGTACCAGTTTTACAATGGACCCGGATTATTATCAATCCGTAATCAATGTGTTTATTGATTTATATAACAAAGGTTTTATCTATCGTGGCAAACGAATGATAAACTGGGATGTGAAAGCAAAGACGGCCTTGAGTGATGAAGAAGTGATACGGAAAGAGACACAGCAGAAGCTTTATTTTCTTAAATACAAAATAGATGTAGCTGATGATGAGTACATCGTTATCGCAACGGTGCGTCCGGAAACCATAATGGGTGATACGGCTATTTGTGTGCATCCTGAAGATGAACGATACAAACACCTGCATGGCAAATTTGCTTTTGTTCCATTGATTGATCGCCGTATTCCAATCATTACAGATGAATATGTAAGCAGGGATTTTGGAACAGGTGCATTAAAAGTAACCCCTGCCCATGATATAAACGACAATCTGCTGG
>JANMFO010000410.1:0-9705 GCA_031374245.1 Chitinophagaceae bacterium
GGTTTGTGATTACTATTAATCACAAACCATTCACAAAAATTATAAATTTATTTACGGCATTATTATTAATGGGCTTCCGCCAACAATCTCTACCAATTCCAAATCAAATATCAAATCCTGCCCTGCCAGCGGATGATTAGCATCCAGCATCACGGCTTCCTCTTTTATTTCTACAATTGTTACCTGGAACTGTTGTCCCTGCTGGTCACTCATCATCAATGGCATTCCCACTTCTACCTGCATGTCAGCAGGGAAACGGTCTTTCGGCATTTCAATCACCATTTCCGGATTTTTTGGCCCGTATGCTTCAGTAAAAGGAATATTAACGGTCTTCTTTTCGCCAACTGCCATACCGGTTACTCCGTCATCAAAACCCGGAATCACCATACCACTACCTACTTCAAACTCCAATGGCTCACGGCCTGCTGATGAGTCAAAAGTTTCCCCGTTTGTTAATTTTCCATGATAGTGAACTTTTATCTTATCACCACTTTTTACCTGTGCCATTGTATTTATTTTTTTAATTTAATAATATAAAAATTGACTCGCAAGGTAGGCCAATTTGATGAATAATTAGCTTCAAATCCGCTAATGCAACCGTTTAAATATTTGCACCTGTCTAAGTAAATAATTTCAGTACTTTGACTACCAATTAAAATGATGGCTATGAAACTTTTGAAAACATTGCTACCCTTGTTGTTGTTAACAATAAATTGTTGTGCCCAGCAATCAGGACAGCAGGCCGCAGATAATCAGAAGTCCAAAATACTGACTGGCGCCGATAGAATAAATATTTACCTGCCGCTTATCAAAGGAAAAACAGTGGGCATTTTTGCCAACCAAACATCAATGGTCGGCAATACGCATCTTGTAGATACATTAAGAAAATTGGGCGTTAATATTAAAGTGATATTCGGTCCGGAACATGGATTTCGTGGCACGGCCGATGCTGGAGAAAAGGTAGGTAACTATATTGATGAGAAAACAGGGATACCTGTTGTTTCTCTTTATGGAAGCAAAAAAAATCCATCGGCAGATGATTTAAAAAATGTTGATATACTGATTTTTGACTTACAGGATGTGGGCATCCGTTTCTATACCTATATCAACTCTATGCAGGAGTTCATGGAAACAGCATTGGAAAACCATAAACCGCTGTTACTATTAGACAGACCGAACCCTAACGGCTTTTATGTGGATGGCCCTGTACTGGATTTAAAATTTAAAAGTGGTATTGGCAAGCAACCTATTCCGATAGTTTACGGAATGACAATGGGAGAATATGCGATGATGCTCCTGGGTGAAAAATGGATTTCCGAAAAAGCAAATGCTATAAACACATATAACATAACTACCAAACCAACTACTGACACACCATTTCACTTTCTTGTTATTAAATGCCAGAATTATACGCATAAAAGCAAATATATTTTACCAATAAAGCCTTCTCCAAATCTTCCCAATATTCAATCTATCTATCTCTACCCTTCCACATGTTTCTTTGAGGGAACAGTATTGAGTGAAGGAAGAGGCACCAACAAACAATTCCAGGTTTTTGGGCATCCGTCATTACCAAAGAATCTTTATTCATTTACACCTAACCCCAATGAAGGAGCAAAAAATTCTAAACTATACGGACAAGTTTGCTATGGCTGGGATTTATCAGGAACACCAGAAGAAGTATTGACTAAAATTGACAATAAAGTACAATTAAAGTGGCTCATAGAAGCCTATAAACTATTTCCTCAAAAAGACAGCTTCTTCTTGCTGCCAAAATCCGGCAATATGGAATTATCCTTCTTCAACAAACTGGCTGGTAATAATGATTTGTGGCAACAGGTAAAAACCGGCAAAAGCGAAGAAGAAATAAGAAAAAGCTGGGAACCAAAACTGGGTGAGTTCAAAAAAATAAGAAAGAAATATTTATTGTACGAAGACTTCGAGTAACTAAATCAACTGAAGCTGAGTAGCCATTCGTATCAATGAGGCGGTATTTTTTGCATCCAGTTTTGCCAATAAATTTTTTCGGTGAGTATCTACCGTAGCCGGGCTTATAAAAAGTTTTTGTGCAATTACATTATTAGTCATGCCCTCGGCAATTAATTCAAGTACTTCTTTTTCACGGCGGGTCAATACAATAGTTGCGTTCCCTTTTTTTTGCAACGATTGCGCAGCTTCATCACTCAAAAATATTTTTCCCTTCGCAACTGTTTCAATAGCATCCATCAGTTCTTCCTGCGAAGCATTTTTCAACACATAACCGGAAGCTCCGCTATCCATCATCTTTTGTATAAAACTTTGCTGATTAAATGTGCTGAGGCCAACAATAAAAACAGAAGGATATTTCGCTTTCACTTCTTTACATAAATCAATCCCACTTTTGTCAGGCAGGTTTATATCCATTAATATTACATCGGGCTGCTGCTGTTGCAAAAAGGCAAGACAAGAGGAAGCATTGGTAGCATGTCCGGCCCATTCGACAGCTTTCTCATTTTGTAATAATGAACGAATGCCTTCAATTACCATGTAATGGTCGTCAACTATAAAAACTTTGATTGCCATTTATGTATTTAATTCAATATGAACGGAAGTTCCCTTACCCGGCTCTGACTGTATATCCAATGTACCTTTTAAATATTCCACACGGCTTTGAATATTGCTCCAACCAATTCCTTTTGTTCCCTGTAAAATTAACGGGTTAAATCCTTTTCCATCATCTTCTACTGTAATACTTATATCACTACCTGTTTTACTCACCTGCACAATAGCCGTTTTAGCAGCAGCATGTTTCATGGTGTTATTAATAAGCTCCTGTACAATACGGTAAATAGCTATGGCACTTGTCTGTTCAATAGATTGATTCTCCATACCAATAGATTGGTAATTTACCTGCAATGCGCCAGACTGATTAATATCATTACAGAAATCTCTCAAGGCTGTATCCAATCCAAATTTCACTAATGCTTCCGGCATCATATTATGTGCCACCCGGCGCATTTCTTTAATAGAACTGTCCAGCATATCCATGCTGCGTTCAAAAGCCTGATGATTTTCAGGCGTCATAACAAGATTTCCTTTCATAGTCTGAAATGAGTATTTAATACCCGACAACATACCCCCCAATCCATCATGCAGGTCTTTTGCCAGGCGGGTTCGCTCCTGCTCTTCTCCTTTTAGTACTGCTTCTGTGGCAGCCAATTTTTTTTCGGCTTCAAGTTCATTAATACGTTGCTGTTGTAATTTTTGCTTCTGCTTATAAGTGCGGTAAGACAACAGTGATATAATTAATAATGTCGCTGCACCTCCGATTAAAATATAATTAAGCGTACTTTTTTGTTTTATTGAAAGCTGCTGCAGTTTTTTATCAGATTCAAGCTGCATTATCTGGTTTTCTTTGCGGGTACTCTGATATGCTGCATCAAATAACAGAATATGATTATGATTTTGCAAAGCAATCAGGCTGTCGGTAAAATTCAATAATTCTGTTCGCAACTCGTAGGCTCTTTTATAATTACCGCCGTTTGCATAATAAGCAGACCATTCATTCAGGATTAAGCGAATCTTCGGCATGTAGTTATATGCTTTTGCAGTGTCATATGCGATACGAAAAAATATTTCAGCAGAATCAACTTTGCTGAGTTTCATATATAACCTGCCAATATCAAGAGCTTCATCTGCAATATAATAAGGGTCTTTCCACAAAAGGCTATATGTATATGCTGTCCGGTGACTGCCTAAAGCCGCTTCCATTTTTCCTTTGGCATAATAATATTCGCCATAAGCATTATGATAATAGATCCTGTCAAGATCTAATTCTATCAGAGATAAAAGACTGTTACATTCGTCAAGCAACCCTTCACCCTCTTTTATTCTTTTTACTTTAAAACAGATTGCTGCAGCTCTTGCATAAGAGGACAAAAGGTCTGCATTCTGGCGGTTTTGCCTTGCACTGGCAATACTCTTTTTAAGATACTCAATAGCTTTTTCCCATTCCTGCATATCAATAAACACAAAGGCAAGATTAAAATAAACCAAAACCAACCCGGTAGAATCTTTATATTTTTCATATATTTCAATACTCCGGTTGTAATAGTTCTGGGCATTATTCAAATCATTGATAAGTGAGTACGATGCTCCCATGTCATTATACAACCCACCCAGCCTCCGAAACTTATTTTCCCCATCAGGTAATCCAAGATTTAATTTTTCAGCCTCCTGATAATAAATGATTGCGTTAATATAATCACCCTTTTCATAATAGATAGACCCGTTTATAGTTACAGCATACGAATAAATAGTATATAGCTTTTTTTCCAGGCTGGTTTTTTTTATATCATCAAGTTCTTTCTGTGCATTTGCAAAATCCAGTTTGGCACTTTGAAGCGAAAGTCTTGTTCTCAATAACAAACGTTCTGAATCGCTTTTTGCATTTTTAATTGCGAGAGTAAAACTATCAATCTGAGAAAGTTGTGCCGGCAGTTCAATTGAAATGCATAACAAACTTAAACTTGTCAAAATATGCCAGCAGACTTTCATTTATTAATACAGTTCATACTTAATAAGAAACGACTGATCCTTTTATCCATTTATACAAATAAACTAAACAGCAACTTTAATATCTCTCCCCTTTTCACATGATTTTTCAAGTTAGCCAAAATATCCTGTTTTTCAGGGATAGGGTAGCTGATTATGTTTCAGCAGATTTGAGAAAAATTATGCTATGCGAGTTTTCCTTTTACTCTTTTTAATTCTTACCTCTTCACAGGTTATTGCCCAGCCAAAACCGAAAGAGAAACAGCCCTCTCAGAATGACATGAACAAGCTGATGGAAGATGCTATGAAAGGCATGAGTGAGGAAGAAAAAGCAGAGATGAAAAAAATGATGGGTAGTGTAATGCCTGCCCTGATGGAGCAGAACAGTAAAATGGCTGACTATCCTGAATTTACCAGCAACAAACAATTAGTTCCCAAAAAAGATATGGCAAGAATCAACGCTATACCAAAGAAAAAATTATCGCAAGCTGATATAGGCCCTTATGCAGGTAATCTATACAATAAAATAATGACAAAAGGAGATGCTGCTGAAATGGCATTAGTACAATCAGTTGTTGCAAAAGCCCCGAAGGCAATTGATCTCTCCAATGCATCCGTATTAGCCATGATGCAGGGCCATCCACAAGCTGCCATGGCATTAAGCATGAAAGCAGTTCAGTCGGATCAAACCAATGCCAATATGCAGAATAATATGGCTTCATTGCTAACCCAATATGGCTACCCCGAGCAAGCCATACCAGTATTAAATAAACTGAAAAAAGAATTTCCTTATAACAGCACAGTGTTGAATAACTTGGGACAGGCATGGTTTGAATTAGGCGAATTAGACAGTGCAAAAATATTTTCCGGTCTTGCCATCCGTGCCAATCCTTTTCATCCCGAAGCAAAAGTATGTGGCGGGTTGATTGAAGAAATAACAGGCGACCCAATTAAAGCAGAGAAAGATTATACGGAAGCAATGGAAAATTCTCCAAATCCTTTCATTGATAACATATTAAAAAATAAAGCAGGTGATAAAGGTTTTGAAAAAATTGATTTTGAAAGACTGAAACGAAGTATCACAATCTATGAATACTTCCCTAAGGACTGGATAAAAATTCCGGTATTATCAGATAATGTTTCAGGCTATGAAAATGATATGCGAATAAAAAACGGGTACAGCAAAATGTTTGAAGAATTAAAAGGAAAGATTGAGACAGCTAAAGAAGCGGCAGAACAGGAAATTGATAAGCTAATGAATAAAGGAGAAGACGAATTTGCAAAAACGATGATGCAGGAAAGCCTGAAAGGAATTAATAAAATGAGCCTGACTACTGTAACCGTGCAAAAGATACTGTCGATCTATATGGGGCAATGGGCAATGGATAACACGAATGAATACATGACACTGAAAAATAAAATAGATGCCAGGAGGACAGAATTAGCTAAAACAGGAAAGAATGATAAATGTCCTGACTTTGACAGGAAAAACAATGAGTTCCTTGCCTATGCCAATCCCCTGATCCGTAAGTACCATGAAGAAAAAATCGAAACTTTCCGCAACTGGTTAAACGCTTTTTGCACCTGGGTCTGGTATATAACCGGCAATCCTAAAAATACAGTGATGACAATGTGTGTCGGATGGGCAGGTGGTCTCGAAGCCCTGTATGAAAATGCTGTAGATGATCAGGATGCAAGAGCCAGATCTTGTGTTAAACAAGATGGCGATGGAAGTTCGTTTGTTCCAACGCCTGATATCCCTAATTTTAGTTGCCCTACCCTCATCAAAATTCCATTTGGAAATGACTGGCATGAATTAAGTAATGGAGTAAAAAATTTTGATGCCAATAGCCTTGGAATAAAAATGAACCCGGCTTACCCGGTTCCTAATCATACTACAGCCTATGGGGGCCATTCCAGATCAATAGCCGAACCAGGTAAAGCTCCCTTTGCTCAGTCGGCCAACGGAAGTATTGCACCGGGCATGATCAATAGCAGTGATGACGAATTAGCACCGGATGACCTGGCCGCTTTACCTGATCTAAGAAGAAGTAAATTTTTAAAAGACCTGCTGAAAAAGATGATGACGGCGGATTGTAATAACATAAAGAGTACGAAAGATAATTTGAAAGAACAACTGGACCGGATGACAAAAAAGGTTAAAGAGCTCGAAGCTTATGAAAACCTGATAGAGCAGATCAAAAAGCTGGAAAAAGAAATCGAGCAAAAAGAAGCTGATGTGCAAAAAAAAGAACAATTAAAAAAACAGATCCAAAGCATGCAGCGGGAAACTGAAAAAATGGATACATACGAACAGGTACAGGCATCCAAAAAAGAAATTGAAAGGATCATTAAAGAAATGGATGCGATGGATGGTGAAAAATTCATGAAGGAAAAATTTGACAAAATAATGCAGGCTGTGGATGAGATGGATGCAGCTCCTGCTATTCTTAAAGACATTCAACAAAATGGGCTGCAATCCTCCATCAGCAGTGGAATACAAGTGCCGGGAACATTTACACCTGTAAAAGGATTATTTAATTAGTAAAAATAATATCATGAAATATATGATACTGTCCTCAATTATTTTTTTCTCCATTTCCTTATCAGCACAGGATTGCACCAAAGAGTTGCTAAGGCAAAAACCCGGAACATGGAAAGCAGGAATGAAAGGTTCTATTACTAATATAAACGCTGCAGATTTAATAAAAGAAAAAGCTGTGACAGCAGGGATACACAAAATGATAAACACCGGCTATACCCCAAAGGGATGCCAGGTTTTATATGCCACAGCTTTTGGCAAAAGCTTAGCTACAAATCAAACCTGGATAGCCGACCCCTATTATTATTCCATGTACATACTCAGGTATTTATGCGACCAGCAAAGCTCAGATAAATCAAAATACTATGTGGATGCTGCTACTCCCACAACAGTTAACATAACGGCTAATATAATTTTCGCATTAAATAATCTTTATGCTGCAGACATGGGTGATGATTTCAGGGGATATTTAAAGTTGACAAAAAGACCGGAAAAAAAAGAAGGCTATTATTTTATAGGTGAAGAAAAAGTAGATTACAACTCACCGATATATGAATACCGCTGGTTAATTACCTATAACGATACGCTTCCCTTTTCTTATCTCAGTCGTAAAGAATATCTATCAATACAAAAGAAAAGGTTAGAAAAGACAGTAAAAGACAACCCAAATGAAAAGGCTTATCTCGAAAAATATTTTAGAAATATAAGTGATTATTTGACCAAACCAGAAACCGAATTGAACAAAGCTGCCATTTGTATGTGGAATGATGAAGAACGATTTGAAAAATTTGTGGAAGAAGGAACCAAAGGCTCTTTTATTGCAATTAAGCCTAATTTGGATTATTACCATAAAAAATTACCAAAGTCATCCCCGCAATTTTTTTCCGTGGTATATAAAATATCAAAAGATGATGCCGTATTTGAAGACAATATGGAAGCTATTAAAAAAGCCGTTGATTTTGCAACACTGAAAAATATGCTGGGGAAATAAAATTTTAATTATTCAATCGTTTTATTATGAAAAAAATAATTCTCATTGCACTCGTAGCAGTTTCCATCACTTCGCAGGCACAGCCAGTATATGTTGACCGCATTGGCTTCAAACTTGAAAGTATTGACGATATTGATATTGGCTGGATGGAAATCCGCAAACATACATCAGCGCCAAAAGGCAAACAACTTGGCAACAGAATTTATAGTGCCAAACAGATAGACAATTGCCAGAAGTTTGTAGAATGGATGCAGCAATCTTATCTGCCCAAGGGTTGCCTTGGTGATGTCACGTATTTTCAAAATTATATACCAACATTCAGCGGCACCAACAGCCGGTTGGGCAATGCAATCAATATGCATGCACAAGCCCTGCCACTTATGTACGGTGCGCAAACGAAAGTTCACATGTTTTTGAAAAAAGATGCACTGGGGAAATTTGTGCCGCAAACCAGCCATGGCGATTATTGGTACATTGAAGCCAATCAACTGCAATACATAAGCAACCCTGTATCATTTATTTCAAGCCCCGAAGAATATTATTTTGTACTGCCCGATTACTCCTCCCATTCAAAAGGGTATAGTGCCGATGACAAAGCCGCAAGTAATTTGATGGGCTTTGCAAACCACAAAAACATTGCAGGCTATAAGCATTTTTATGTACCCCACTCTCAATACGTTGTCATCATAACTAAAGACAATGAAGAGCTACCTTTTGAAAAAATAACTATTGGCGAGTTTTTTACACAGGCCGAAAAACAATTACCGGTTTGGCAAACAGTAAATCCTGTATCGACCGAAAATTTTTCAAAGGCTCAGAAAAACCTGGCAAGGCTAAAAGAAAAATATAAAATCAAATGGAACAACATTGCTGAAATGAAACTTTCCAAAACTCAAATAACACTCCAGGATTTTGTAAATGCAACAGAAGGTTATGATGATATGTTTGACACCAAAGATATTTATGGTAACGAAGGAACAGGGGCCACCTTTCCTATTTTAAAAGTAAAACAAGCAACCCGTGAACTTTGCAAAACCAACCAGCCGCAATGGATTGTTATCAGGTGGACAATGAGCATGCCCAACCAGCAGTATAATATTCACCTGCACGAATCGGTCCTGAACAATTTTAATTTTGAATATGCCTATGATTATTTCTTTAACCCGGAAAAAATAAAGGGTCAGACATATAAACCACTTCGTTCCCCATCATTTAAAGAAGTTGTAGTAGTTACTGAAGCATCGGAAGCCAGTAAAAAAAACTTAGCAGATAAAAACATTCATTTCTTTGAAGATTTTTCTACTACTGCTATTGGGAAAAAACCAGCTGGCTGGCGAACCCAGTATGGTTTAGATGGTGGTGTTATTGAAAAATTGGAAGGCTTAAATGGCAACTGGATCCTGATAACGGGCAACACAATTACACCAAATCAACTTAAAAGACCATTTCCCCAAAATTTTACATTGAGTTATGAAGTAGTGGCTTCTCAAAATTTTACATGGGGCGCAAAGGGATTGACAATTCAATTATCAAAAGAAACTTCACCGGGCAATGCGGAATCTTTCCTGGCAGTAAAATTGCGTCCCGGTTTTGATGGCAAAGACGGACAAGCAACGCTTGAAACAAAATTTCCTTCCCC
>JANMFO010000415.1:0-8302 GCA_031374245.1 Chitinophagaceae bacterium
AAGGTTGAATTTATACTTGGCCAATAACAGCAAGGTTTAAACTGACAGAGGGGCAGAATTATGGCCTGCCTGGTGGATGTAAGGTACAGGTAACTGGCCTGAAACCTGTGAAATAGATTTTATGGAATATATAGGCGAAAAAAATTGGGCCAGTTCCACAAAACATGGAAAAGGATATAGTGGTGATGCTGGTTTGGTAGATCGCTCATATTTTCCTGATAGTAACGAAATAACAAACTGGCATATTTATGCAGTAGACTGAACAACATACAACCTTGTATTTAAATATGATTGAAGTCCAATGTTCCGGGTGACAAAACCAATGATACAATTCTTTGGGGAACGGGCTTTCAATAATCCCAAGTATCGTATTTTAAATTTTGCAGTTGTTGGCGTATATCCATTCAAAATAAATGGTATAAAAGAGCCCTACTAAGGATTACCGTCTTCCACAGTTGAATAGATAAAGAAAAGTAAAAGTAAAATGCTGGTTGATTGGGTGAAGGTTTCCAATGAATAATTCAATTTGCAGGACAAGGCTTGTAATTTATACATGGCTTACATATGCTCTATAATGCACATGTGTTTATTTTAGCAAACCTTATTGCATTTTAATTAATTATTCCTATCTTAATAAATAATTTAATTTTTGGGTTAAAACACCCATTCCTCTCCGCCCTATTTGATATTATTTTCGCTTATCCACCATCCCAAAGAAATGCCTGAAGACGATTAGTGTAGTGGCTGTAATAAAAGCCAGTTTATTTTATTATTGCTATAAACGTCAGGTGTATTTTTATGAATGGCTGGAAATTTATTTTTGCTTTATGGGGGTTGTTAGTTGGTGTTGATTTAGCAGGGCAGGCCCTGAATGATTATCAATGGCACCGATACAGGGATAGCGCAGATATCTTCAGGCTGCAAAAAAATACTGATAGTGCTATTCAATACTATACCCTCGCAATAGAGTTTATTCCTGAAGACTCTATTAATACTGATTCCTATATTCAAATACTGACACAAACAGCTAACCTGCTTTATCTTAATAAAAGCCAGTATACAAAAGCTGAGTCTTTTTATCAACTGGCAAGGGGGATAATCGAAAAGAAGTACGGAAAAGAGAATGATACGTTTGCGGCCAATGCTAACTTGCTTGGCCAGGTCTATTATTATTTGCGGCAATTTGATAAAGCGGAGAAGCTATATACAGAAGCTAAGCAGACATGGGAACGGCTGCACACTAAGAAAAGTAAAGAGTATGCCGGTAGTTGTAATGCACTGGGTATACTTTATAACGACAACGGAGAATTTGAAAAAGCCGAAGCACAACATCTGGAAGCAAGAGCTATCAGGGAACAGTTATTTACAAAAGAGAATGGGGCCTATGCACAGAGTTGCAACAACCTTGCTGCAATATACTGGAACCTCGGTCAATATGAATTAGCAGAGCCGCTGGCATTAGAGGCAAAAGAAATCAGGGGGAGGGTGGCAGGAATTCCGAAAACTGCATATGCGATTAGTTGTGTGAACCTCGCTAATATCTACCGGGATATGGGTAAATACCAACAGGCTGAGCCGCTTTATATTGAAGCCAGAAAAGTACGGGAAGAGTTTTTTACAAAAAACCATGATGAATATGCCCTCAGCTGTACTATTCTCGGTGATCTGTATTTCTTTATGAAACAATTTGACAAAGCAGAAACGCTTTATGTAGAAGCAAAAGAAATAAGGCAAAAAATTTCATCTGGCAAAAGTTATTTCTACGCTCAAAGTTGCAGTGATCTGGCACAACTATACAGGGAAACTGGTAACTACGATAAAGCAGAATCGCTTGCCTTAGAAGCTGCTGCAATATGGAACGGCGGGGGTTCTGCAGTTGCCGGAGATGTTGCTATTAATAACAACAGTCTTGGCGCATTATATTTTGCAACATATAAGTATGACAAAGCGGAACAGTTTTTTTTGCAGGCAAGGGATATGTGGAAGAAAAGCCTTGGTGAAGATCATCCTTTTTACACAAGTAATTCATTAAGCCTTGCCAAGGTATATTGGGATAAAAACGAAATAGAAAAAGCCAACGATTTATACGTAAGAGCATTCGAGTCGCAAAATAAACAGGCAGGTAAAATTTTTACCTTTACTACAGAAGAAGAGAAGCAATCATATCTAAGTAATATTACCGGGGCTGGTGATGAGTATCAATCCTTTTATTTTAAAAAATTGGATCATGGTAATAACGGGCAACCTTACCTTATTTCATTATTAAAAAGAAACCAGATACTTTCTTCTTCTCTGCAATTGCGCCAGCTGATTTATACAAAAGGCGATACATCTCTCTCCAATAAATATAACAGGTGGATTAGCTTAAAAAAACAAATGGCTGCCCTTTATTCCAGGGGAGATGAGGGGCTTAACGATCACCTGAAAGCTATTACGGATATAGCTGCTATACTGGAGAAAGATCTTGTTCGCAGTTCAACCGCTTTCAAAAAAACGCAGCAGCAAACAACAAGCTGGAAAGCTATTCAAGAGCAGCTAAAACCTTCTGAAGCGGCGGTAGAATTTATTACATTTAATTATTTTAACGGGCGGGAGTTTACAGACAGTGTTTTATATGCAGCTCTTGTTTTACGGCAAGGATATGCAGAGCCGGCCTATATTCCTCTCTTTGAAAAAAAACAGTTAGATAACCAGTTAACTAAAAAAGGTATTAATCCCGGAGAAACGGTTAACCTCGTTTATTCATCCAATACGCTTTTTAAACTGGTATGGCAGCCTCTTGAGAAATATCTTTCCGGTATTTCAAAAATTTATTTTGCTCCTTCCGGCGACCTGCACCGGGTATCAATTGCCGGAATACGAACCAATCAAAACCAATTCGTGGGTGATAAATACCAGCTGGTACAATTGCTCACTACCGCTTCAATAACTGATACAAATAATGAAGAGCTTTCCAACGAGACTAAGGTTATATTATATGGCGATGTTAAGTATAATGCGGATACACTGGCATTGCGGAAAGCCACATTGGTATACACGATTGACTCCACTATTACAAGATCAATAACCGGAGATTTTATTGATGAAGAGGGACGTGGATTTTTTGATGTTTTACCCAACAGCGGGCCGGAAGTAGATGCAATAGCAAATGCTGCTGATGAAAAAGGCTTTTCTGTGGTACGCTACAAAGGCGTGGAAGCAAATGAAGAATCAGTAAAATCATTAAGCGGAACTTCATCCCCTCTTTTATTACATATTACAACACATGGATTTTTTTATCCCGATCCTGTTCGAACAAACCGTTATGCGAATGAAGTAACAGGCAAAGTATTTAAGCGGTCAGATAATCCATTATTCAGAAGCGGACTTATTATGGCGGGAGCCGAAAATGCATGGGGCGGTAAACCGGTAAAAGGTGTGGATGATGGTATATTAACCGCCTACGAAATTTCGAATATGTATTTTCCGAAAGCAAAATTAGTTACGCTGTCTGCCTGCGAAACAGCACTGGGTGATATAAAAGGAAGTGAAGGAGTGTATGGTTTACAACGGGCATTTAAAATGGCGGGTGTAGAAAATCTGGTAATGAGCCTGTGGAAAGTGCCTGATACAGAAGCTGCAGAATTTATGCAACTTTTTTACAAGAACATGTTTGAAAGTAAAGCGATTGATAAAGCGTTTTACAAAGCACAAAGTTTAATGAGAGATAAATACAGAGACGAACCTTATAAATGGGCTGCCTGGATATTAGTGAAGTAAGAATTTTTTGATGAAACGAAACCACCACTGCTGATGAGAAAAAGTATTTTTTTTCTGGGAATTTGTTTATTGATTGTAGCTGACATTTATAGTCAACAGAATGAATGGACATGGATGAAGGGAGACAGTTATCCTGTTTCTGTAGATAGTTCGCTGCCGGTTTATGGGCCAATAGGTTTTGCCAGCACCAGTTACAGACCGGGAAAAAGAACAAATCCAATAATGTGGGCAAGTACAGATGGAACAATTTGGTTATTTGGTGGAAGAGGATATTCTGATACTTATAATTATGGATTGCTGAATGATTTGTGGAAATATAATCCAGCCACAAACGAGTGGACCTGGGTTAAAGGCGATAATACAATTGATAATATTGGTATTTATTCTAACCCTACACCTTCTCTTAATAAGCCGGGAGGAAGAGAGCAGGCAGTCGGTTGGGTTGATGCCAGCGGCGATTTTTGGTTGTTTGGAGGTTACGGAAAAGCAAGCACAACAAACAATGGCTTAATGAATGATCTCTGGAAATATAATATTGCTTCCAATACCTGGACTTTTGTAAAAGGGGATAATATTATAAATGTAACGGGTGTTTATAGCAACGCTACAGTATCACTTAATAAACCGGGAAGCAGGTATCAGTCTACAAGTTGGAGAATAGGTGGCAACTTATATTTATTTGGTGGTTGGGGAAGAGCAAGTACTACTACAAGTGGATATTTGAATGATCTATGGAGATATACAATCGCTACAAATACCTGGACATGGATAAAGGGAGAAAATACGATTAATAATATTGGTGTTTATTCAAATGCAACTCTTTCATTAAATAAACCTGGGGGAAGATACCAATCTACCAGTTGGGTGGATGCAAATGGAATAGCATGGTTATTTGGTGGTAATGGTTTAGCCGCTTCGGTGAGTGCTGGAATTCTTAATGATTTATGGAAATATGATGCTTCTGTGAATACATGGACATGGGTAAAAGGTAATAATATAACTAATGTAGTCGGTGTATATGGAACACAGGGAACGGCCAATATCAATAATAAGCCCGGCTCAAAATTTTCATCAGCAGGCTGGGCAGATAATGCAGGAAACTTATGGCTATTTGGTGGCTCAAACTCAAACTACATTAGTGAAAACGATTTATGGCGTTATAATATTCTTGCTAATACATGGACATGGATGAAGGGATATAATTTTGGTGGACAGGATGGAATATACGGTACTCAAGGTGTTCCTAATGACAACAATTTTCCCGGAGCCAGAAATTCGATGGCATCTTGCAAAGATGTATCTGGTAACTTCTGGTTATTTGGAGGTGGCGGACAAGGATACCCTTTAAACAATTCTGCTGTAGAGTTAAATGAATTATGGAAATTTAATCCTCTTGCAAATCAATGGACATGGATGCGACATAATAATAAAGTTGAGATTTATACGCCGTCTAATTACGGTTTACAGGGCAATGCAAATAGTAACAATAAACCTGGTGGAAAATCTGGTTCTTCTTTTTGCAGTGAGGGAAATGGAAATTACTGGTTGTTTGGGGGAAGCGGAAATACAGGTTCGTTCAATGATCTCTGGCGATATAATGAATCATCTAATACGTGGACATGGATCAAAGGCGATTCAATTCCAAATCGACTTAGTATCTATGGTACATTAAGTCAAGCGAATATTTCCAACAAGCCTGGTAGTAGGAGTGGATCTGTTATGTGGAAAGGAGGAGCTGATACTTTATGGTTATTTGGTGGTTATGGATTTGGGAATTCTGTAGAAGGCTCACTCAATGATCTCTGGTGTTATAAAATTTCCTCTAATACATGGACCTGGATCAAAGGTGATAGTTCAGTAAATGTTGCCGGAGTTTATGATCAGGCTCCTGGCCAAAATAGACCCGGTGGCAGAACTGGTGCCGTTAGCTGGACAGATGCAAGCGGTAGCTTATGGCTATTTGGTGGAACCGGATATACGAATTCAGGATCTGGTGATTTAAACGATTTGTGGAAATATAATGTATCAACTAATGTGTGGAGCTGGGTAAAAGGTGATAATGCAACATATACAAATGGAGTATATGGTACAAAAGGTGTTCCCAATATTAACAATAAACCCGGTAGTAGAAATGGGGCAACTTCCTGGGTTGAAAATAATAACCTATGGATGTTTGGAGGTTCTGGAAATACTGATTATAATAGTTTTAGTTTATTAAATGATTTATGGAAATATAATTCCTTAACTAACGAATGGACCTGGGTAAATGGTGATATTGGATCTTACATTGGAGGTATTTACGGAACAATTGGAATACCGGGTGCAGTTAATAAACCAGGAAGTAGAAATAGTAGTCAGGGCTGGAATGATGGTCAGGGTAATTTATGGTTATTTGGTGGTGATGGGTTTTTGTTTTATGGACTTGGTGGTGAAGGAGAATTAAATGATTTATGGAAATATAATATTGCTTCTAATCAATGGACATGGATGAAAGGGGACAACTCTTTTGCAAATAATCTTGGCGAATATGGTACACAAGGAGTATCAGATCCTAATAATAAACCAGGTGGACGTAGAGGCGCAACACCATGGAAAGGTAGTGGATCTAAAATCTGGTTATTTGGTGGTTATGGGTTTGCTAGTACAAATCCAATTACAAATTTGAATGATTTGTGGAAGTACGAGCTTCCCTGTACTGGGCAACTTTTATTAACTCCTTTGTCAGGAACGTTGTGCTACAGTGGAAGTTCCGTACCACTAAATGTATCAGGAGGTACTTCTTATGTTTGGTATAAAGATGGAGTTATAATTCCCGGTCAGACAGGAAGTAGTTATACAGCTACAACTCCAGGATCTTATAATGTTAAAGGAAATGTAGGTTCATGTTTAAATGTATATTCCAATGAAGTTTTTATTCAATCTCCTACAGTAGCACCTAGCCTGGGTGGTACCGGCGTTTATTGTGCAGGTAGTATAGTTAATATAGGAATTCCAGATACCGAAAATGACCAGGACTATCGATGGCTTGGGCCTGTATCAAATTATGTACCTATTGGTGGTGGCGGGGGCAATCAAAGCTTACAATTTATAATAACTAATGCATCCACTGCTGGTACATATAGAGTAGAATCCACCAAGCCGGGTTGTGATACAGTTTATTCAAATTATGTTTATGTGGGGTTTGCAGAAATTAAAGGACTTACTATTACTAATCTTTGTCCAACTTCAAGCTCTTCAGCTACAGTTACTTTCACTTGGGACAGAGTTGGTCCATCTCAATTGCCGCAGCTCTATGAATATGCAGTTACTTTAAATCCTTTTCCCCCTGCAACTGGTATTGTAACATCTTCCAATACCATTACTAGTACTATCGCTGCCGGCCTTCCTTATAGAATCTATGTAAGAGCAAGGTGTGGGGTTGACCTTACCAATTTCGGTGAATGGACAGAATTGATATTTCAATCTCCTCCGGCAGCAACAACACCAACTGTAAGTCCGGTATCAGCTACAATCTGTCAGGGTAGTTCTCAAGTGCTAACTGCAACAGGTGGCGATACCTATCAATGGACGTTGAATGGAAGCAATATAAATGGAGCGACTGGTAATACATATAGTGCAATACTCCCCGGAACTTACAGGGTTTATGCTTTTAAGAATGGCTGTAATCAACCTTCTGTTTTATCCAATACTTCTGTAATAACTGTAACAGCTTTACCAACTGGAACAATCAGCCCGGCTTCTGCTACAATTTGTTCCGGCAGTTCACAATTACTTACTGCTACCGGTGGCACATCCTATCAATGGTCGAGAAATGGCACGCCAATCAGTGGTGCGATAGCAGCCACTTATTCGGCAACAATTGCAGGAACGTATAGTGTTGTCATTACAAATAATGGATGTAGTGCATCAGCTTCGAATACATCTGTTATAACCGTAACAGCATTGCCAACCGGAACTATCAGTCCGTCATCAGCTACTATTTGTACCGGCAATTCACAACTATTAACAACAACCGGAGGAACATCCTATCAATGGTCAAGGAATGGTACACCAATCAGCGGTGCAACAGCTGCAACATATTCGGCAACACTTGCAGGAACGTATAGTGTTGTCATTACTAATAATGGATGTAGTGCATCAGCTTCGAATACATCTGTTATAACCGTAACAGCATTACCAACCGGAACTATCAGTCCGGCTTCAGCCACTATTTGTTCCGGCAGTTCACAATTATTAACAGCAAACGGGGGAACATCCTATCAGTGGTCATTAAATGGCACACCAATCAGCGGTGCGACCTCTGCGACTTATACTGCAATAGCAACAGGTACCTACAGTGTTGTTATTATAAATGGTACTTGCAGTGCCCCCGCATCTAATACATCTGTACTTACAGTAACGCCATTACCAACAGGAACAATTTCACCAGCCAATGCAAGTATTTGTGCCGGTGGGTCACAATTACTGACTGCAACAGGTGGTACTTCTTATCAATGGTCATTAGATGGTAGTCCTATTAGCGGTGCGACATCAGCAACTTATG
>JANMFO010000445.1:0-12121 GCA_031374245.1 Chitinophagaceae bacterium
TAAATGTGAACTGGACGAAACCAACAACAAATTAAACGGCAGCGAGACCATCACTTATTTCAACAACTCACCGGAAACACTGAGCTATTTCTGGATGCAGTTAGATGAAAACCAGCACAGCACAATGAACAATGCCAACTATCAAAACCAAAACACACTGGGAACACAGTACACAGATAAAGTATTGGACCGCTTTGAAGAAAAAAGGGCGGACAATGGCTATGGTGTAAATATTTTGAAACTTACTGATGCAATGGGTAAACCCATCAACTACACTATCAACAAAACAATGATGAAAGTTGATTTACCGATAGGATTAAAACCGGGGCAGAAATTTATTTTCAAAGTGGACTGGAATTATAAAATAGCTAACCGGGGAGACTATATACGTTTTGGTGGCGCCAGAGGTGGCTATGAAAATTTTCCGGAGGATAATAATAATAATTATACCATGACACAATGGTATCCCCGTCTCTGCCGCTACAGCGATGACCAGGGCTGGCAGAATCACCAGTTTACAGGTACAGGTGAGTTCACATTGTGCTTCGGCAATTTTAAAGTACAGATGACAGTGCCTGCTGACCATATTGTAGGTGCCACAGGTGAATGCCAGAACTATGCACAAACATTATCTGCTACACAAATGGCCCGTTGGCAAAAAGCACAAACCGCAAAAGAACCATTACAGATTGTAACATTGGATGAAGCATTGAATGCATCCAAACAAAAAAGCAGTGCAAAAAAAACATGGATTTATAAAGCTGATAACGTTCGTGACTTTGCATGGACATCTTCCCGCCGCTTTGTATGGGATGCTATGCCAGCGATGATTGAAGGAAAGAAAGCAATGGCCATGAGTTACTATGCTAAAGAAGCTTATCCAATCTATAGCAAGTATTCTACAAAAGCAGTAGCACATACCTTAAAAACCTATTCGAAATTTTCTATTCCCTATCCCTACCCTGTTGCTATCAGTGTAGAAGGCAACCAGGGAATGGAATATCCGATGATTTCATTTAATCCCGGCAGGGCATTACCAGATGGTTCTTATTCTGAAGGTGCAAAAAATGCTGCCATTTTAGTTATTATACACGAAGTGGGACATACTTTCTTCCCGATGATAGTAAACAGTGATGAACGTCAGTGGACATGGATGGATGAGGGATTAAATTCGTACCTGCAATATTTGACACAGGAATTATGGGACAATAAATTTCCTTCTGATGGAGGACCACCCTTTGCTATTACTGATTACATGAAGCTTTCAAAAGATCAGTTGGAACCTATCATGACCAATTCTGAAAACATCAACAACTTTGGTGCTAATGCCTATGATAAAGTAGCGGCCGGTTTAAATATTTTAAGAGAAACAATTGTAGGCCGTGAGTTATTTGACAATGCCTTCCGTGAGTATTCAAAACGCTGGGCTTTTAAATCTCCCACCCCGGCTGATTTGTTCCGCACTTTAGAAGATGCGACCGGTGAAGACCTCGATTGGTTCTGGAGAGGTTGGTTCTATGGCACTGATGCCTGCGATATATCCATTGACACCGTGAGATATGTGGTGCCGGATGTGACGGCTGTTCCGGAACAAGTGAATGACACTACCGTGTATATATCGTTACCAAAGCCGTATGTAAATGATTTTGAAGACCTTTCTAAAATCAGGAATAAAACAGACAAGAATATTATTTTTGAAACAGATAAAGACACTGCCCTTCAGGACTTCTATTGGAAATATGACCGTGAGATGGAAAAATATGATACTACTAAATATCCTGTTGTAGTAAAAGCAGAAACAGAAGCATTGGATGAAGAAGGAAGAAAAAAATATGGCAGCAAGCACCTCTATGAAGTTTCATTCAGTAATAAAGGAGGATTAGTGATGCCGATTATACTTGAATGGACTTACAAAGACGGTACCAAAGAAATTGAAAGGATACCTGCACAGGTGTGGAGAAAAAATGAAAAGAAAGTGATTAAAACCTTTATGAAGGATAAAGAAGTAGCATCTATAAAATTAGACCCTTATAAAGAAACGGCTGATGTGGATGAACGCAACAATACGTATGGAGATATTAAAACACCAGGCAAATTCAAAGTGTTTAAACAAAAACAAAATGTAAACCCTGCACAGGGCATAAACCCGATGCAAAAGGCGAAGAATAAGAAAGGATTTTAATATGTCTTGTTTAAAAGCCGCCCGCCAGTAGTGGGGTGGCTTTTTATAGCTGGTATTAACCATTTGTGTAATTCATTTGCCGGTTGTACTGCTTTACTTGTAAAATTGCAGGATGGTAAGATTGAACTGTAAATAATTTTTATCGATCGTTTGTGCGCAATATTTTGAAGCCTTTTAAATAACAGCTTTTTATTTTAACAGTAATACACATGAAAAAAATAATTTTCTTTCTTCACCTTTCGATGATTTTTTATATAACAGCATTTACTCAAAACATTTCAAATAACCCCAACAGCAATCACGGTAATAAGTTTGAGCAAATGGGAGGCATTCTTCCAACTCCAAACGAATACCGTTCTGCAAGTGGTGCCCCCGGCCCTAAGTACTGGCAGCAGCGATGTGATTACGATATAAAGTGTGAACTGGATGAAAAAAATCTGACATTGAACGGAAGCGAAACAGTTACCTATTTTAATAACTCGCCGGAGCTACTTACTTATCTATGGCTGCAATTAGATGAAAACCAGCACAGCAGTGTAAACAATGCCAATTACCAGGTGAGTAATCCCATGAGTACTGAAACAAGTCCTGACCAGCTTGAAAGTACAGATGAGGCAAAAACTGATAATGGTTATGGATTTAATATTTTAAAATTGACTGATGCCACTGGCAAAACGTTGAACTATACTATTAATAAGACAATGATGCGGTTAGAATTGCCGGCACCATTAAAAGCCGGCCAGCGTTTTATTTTCAAACTTGACTGGAATTATAAAATTGCTGATCGCAATACACGTCGTGGACGGGGCGGATATGAATATTTTCCGGAAGACGGTAATTATTTATTTACAATTTCTCAATGGTATCCCCGCCTTTGTGTGTACAGCGATTTTAAAGGTTGGCAAAATCAGCAGTTTACCGGTCGTGGTGAGTTTGCCTTAACGTTTGGAAATTTTAAAGTGGCAATGACCGTGCCTGCAGACCATGTGGTTATGTCAACCGGTGAAGGTCAAAATTATGCTTCCATACTTACACCTGCGCAATTGGCAAGATGGAATAAGGCTCAGCTATCATCTGAACCGGTGGAAGTTGTAACACTCGATGAAGCAAAAGCCGCAGAAAAAAATCCATCTGATAAAAAGAAAACATGGATTTTCAAAGCAGATAATGTCCGTGATTTTGCCTGGGGCTCTTCCAGAAAATTTGTTTGGGATGCACTGGCTACAAAAATTGCAGGCAAAAGGGTGATGTGTATGAGCGGCTATCCGAAAGAATCATACAGTTTGTACAGAAAATATTCTTCCAAAGTGGTAGAGCATACCATTAAAACCTATTCTGATTTTACCATTCCCTATCCCTACCCTGTTGCACAAAGTATAGAAGCAGCCAGTGGAATGGAATACCCGATGATATGTTTCAATTTCGGCAGAACAGAAAAAGACGGAACCTACAGTGAAAGCACAAAAAATGGTATGCTTGGTGTAGTGATACATGAAGTAGGTCATAACTTCTTCCCGATGATAATCAACAGCGATGAACGACAATGGAGCTGGATGGACGAAGGATTAAATTCTTTTGTTCAATCTATAGCCCAGGGAACTTGGGATAATAAAATGCCCACTGGCCGCGGTCCTGCCGGATTAATTACCGATTATATGAAGTTGCCCAAAGACCAATTGGAGCCAATAATGAGTAATAGCGATAACCTTGTTCAGTTTGGAAATAATGCGTATGCAAAACCGGCAGCAGGATTAACTATCCTTAGAGAAACTATTATGGGTCGTGAATTATTTGATTATGCGTTTAAAGAATATGCAAAGCGCTGGGCATTCAAACATCCTGAGCCGGCTGACCTGTTCCGTACACTGGAAGATGCAAGCGGCGAAGATCTCGATTGGTTCTGGAGAGGTTGGTTTTATAGTACTGATGTTTGTGACATATCTATTGATTCAATAAAACATGCAAAACCAGACCTGAATGCAAAGGCACCTGAAACAAAAGAAATAACGGCAAAACAATCGATCGACAAACCAATTCTCCCGGCCTACGATGATATTGCCAGAATAAGAAACCGGGAAGACAAGACTATAAAATTCAAAACAGATACAGATACAACACTCCGTGATTTTTACTGGAAGTATGACCGGGGCATTGAACGATATGATTCAAATACATATGAAGTAACAACTCCCGGTTTCAAACCTAAAGCTTTAACAGAAGAAGAAAAAGCCAGGTATGCAAATAAAAATATGTATGAAGTGAGCTTCAGTAACAAGGGAGGATTACCCATGCCCATAATTATTGAATGGACTTACAAAGATGGAAGCAAGGAAGTGGAGAAAATTCCGGCGCAAGTGTGGAGATACAATGAAAGCTCGGTAGTGAAAACATTTATCAAGGATAAAGAAGTGGCATCTGTAAAATTAGATCCTTACCGGGAAACGGCTGACATAAACGAAAATAATAACAGCTGGAATACTATTCCTGCACCATCCCGATTCACCATTTTTAAAGTACAACAAACTGTTGGACGCAGAAGTGGTGGCGGGCAAAACGGTAATCCGATGCAGAAAGCTGAAGAGAAGAAGAAAGGATTTTAACCCCCAACCCCTAAAGGGGAATATATCTGATAAAAGAAAAACTGCTTCCTGACAAGAAGCAGTTTTTCTTTTAATTTTAGCTGATGAAGAAAAGACTATTACTTATTACTGTCATTTTTATGTTAACAGCAAGCAGTTTTGCTGCTACTGTTGATACTGTTTCCATTTTTAGCAATGCCATGCAGAAAGCTTATAAATGTGTGGTAATAAAACCAACCGGAAAGAAAAAAGAAAATTACCCGGTAGTGTATTTATTGCATGGGTACAGTGGCTGGTATGCCAACTGGTTGATTAGAGTTCCTGAATTGAAAAAATATGCAGATGAGTATAAACTGATTATTGTGTGCCCCGATGGTGGTTATAATAGCTGGTATCTTGATAGCCCGTTAGATTCCACCGTTCGTTTTGAAACCTATGTTGGCAAAGAAGTACCGGACTATATTGACAATCATTACAGCACTATTAAGAATAGAAAGGCAAGAGCCATTACCGGCTTAAGTATGGGCGGACACGGTGGATTATTTTTAGGTTTTCTCAATGCATCAGTATTTGGCGCCTGCGGCAGTATGAGTGGTGGTGTGGACTTACAACCTTTTTCAAAAAACTGGCAGTTAAAAGATAAGATTGGCGACTCCCTGCATTATGCTGATAACTGGAAAAACTATTCAGTAACAACTGTAATAGAAAAATATCCTAAAGACTCATTGAAAATTATAATTGATTGTGGTACTGAAGATTTCTTTTATACTGTTAACCATGCACTCCATGAAAAAATGGTGAAACTAAAAATACCGCATGATTACATAGAGCGGCCGGGTAAGCATGACTGGGATTATTGGAGCAATGCCGTGCAGTACCAGTTGTTATTTTTTAGTAATTATTTTAATGGAAAGAGGTAGAGTTGAAATAAAGATTGGGTAACGGCGTTGTTAAAAAAACAAACGCCATGCTTATCTGTATTAAACCCACTTCTTCAATATTACTGGTTTTAGGATCTGTGTTCTTTCTTTCAGCCTGTGGAGGAAAATCCAATAAGGATGAAGTGATAAAAGCAATGGAAGAGAATCTTTCAAAATCTAATATTGCGATAAATAATTCGACCACAACTATTCTCAAGGCCCTTGATGAGAAAAAAAACGATCCGGATTATTCCGAATCACGAAGCATAGAATGGTTTGAGAGAGCAGAAAAAACTGCCGAAACATCCACGAGATTATACAATTTTATTTCTGAAGCAAAAAAGGATGCTGGGAAAGAGGAATTTTCGGAGACCCTACTTCATGAGAAATTGGTTTCGTATAAACAAGAAGTTTTAAGTACTAATTCTGCTATACTTGAACAATTCAAAAACGAATTTAAATTTGTGGATTCATTCTCATCTCCTTCCTATTCAAATGAATTATTATCCAGACTTTCAATACTCCAAAACAATATTAAATTAACAGAAAATAAAATAGTTACATTCTGTAATGCTAAAGTTGGGATTATTGGTGATTGGGTTACCTCATATTCAGCAATAATCGGTCAAAACAGTACTATTTTAAAACCGGGGGATGAATTAGAAATAAAAACTGGTATTGGCTTATTTAGCTATGCAGCCCGACCTAAAATAAATATTAATGGAAGAGACATTGAATTAGGAGAAGAAGGCTATTCCTTATTTAAAACAAAAGTTCAAAAAATTCCTGGAAAATATAAAATCCCCGTTACCATCTCTTTCTTTAATCAAACTACCGGAAAGGAAGAAAGCATGAAAGTAAATGTAGAATATTCCGTTGCCAAAGAATGTAACTAAGGAAATAATTTTGCTATTGCTGTTTGCTCAGTAGAATTCATACAGTTGAAGTGTGCGACGCAACAGACGATGATAGTAGTAATGCTGCTGGTATCCCAATTATTTTATCAGAAGAACAGAATTTTACTTCCAGTAAAAAAACCAATTACTTTAAAGAATTATTAATTATCAACTATTAATTCTTAATTGCCTACCTACTGCCCCGTACTTCCATCTCTGGCTTTAATCTTTTTCTTGCCTGCATTTTTCTTTTCATAATCCAAGATAGCTTGCGGCTTGGTGATTTTTGCTTTGCCGGCCGTATCTGATTTTGCTTTGCCTGAACTAATAGCCAATGGTTTGATATCATCATCATTTAGCATATCACCATCATCAGTTTGCAGTTTGTTCATTACAAAAAACTCTGTTGCTTCAATAGAACCTTCTCTCGGGTCGTAGTAGGTCCAGCGGCCATGCTTTAATGCAATCCCTTCATTTTTTACTACCACACTGCCAATCATTTTGCTAGGGTCTTTTAAATCATACACCGGCACTGTATCATAGGCATTAGCCGGGTCAATAGTCCGCCAGCTCTCCACCCGCATCAATCCGCCATTGAATGTAAAATATTGTGATTTGCCATTCAGCTTTCCCCAGCTGTAATTTTCTTCGGCGATTTTTACTCCTTCCAGTGAGTATCGTTTCCAGGTGCCGGTCTTCAGGTCATTATCATAATAGCCTTCTTCTTCATAACCTCTTTCTCCCCGCAGATTGTCTACATGCACTGACCACGGGCCTTGCTTTTTGCCTTTCATATCCACCCGGTTCAGGGTATCGCCTTTAGGACTTATTATAAAATTTTTCCATTGGGCAGTGCCGCTTATGGAAATAAGTAAAAAGAGGACAACAATCAATCGCATAGTTTAGTAAGTTTATGAACTATTATAACGCCAAAACCTGTTGTTTATGTCTTCAAAATTAAAGCAAATTCTTTGCCTTTCTCTTGCCATCGCTATTACTTTAACAATCAACGCACAGATAATTCCTACTTCTGCTGCAGAAAGAATGCAGGGCAATGAGCAACGCCACAAACTAGAAAATCAATCCGTACTTAAAGATGTGAAATTCCGCAACATAGGCCCTACAATTATGAGTGGCCGTGTGGTGGATATTGACGGCAACCCGGAAGACCCGACAGAATTTTATGTGGCTTATGCTACCGGTGGTCTTTGGTACACTACTAATAACGGTCAAAGTTTTATTCCTGTTATGGATAGTCTTGATATGTTGTTTATTGGTGATATAGCCGTGAACTGGAAAACAAGAACCATTTGGGTGGGTACCGGCGAAGTAAACAGCAGCCGTTCTTCTTATGCCGGAGTAGGAGTTTATAAAAGCAGTAACAATGGTAAATCATGGGAGTATCTCGGATTACCTGAATCACATCATATCGGCAAAGTGCAATTGCACCCTACTGATAATAACACAGCATGGGTGGCAGCACTGGGGCATTTATATTCTGCCAATAAGGAAAGAGGTGTTTACAAAACAACCGATGGAGGTAAAACATGGAAACAAACATTGTTTGTAGATGATAATACAGGTGCTGTTGATATGGATATTAATCCATCCAACCCCAACGAAGTATATGCTGCCATGTGGTACCGGGTGCGCCGTGCCTGGAAGTTTGAAGAAAGCGGAAAAACAGGTGGCATTTATAAAAGCAATGATGGTGGCGAAACCTGGAAATTAGTTTCGGGAGCAGGTTCCGGTTTTATGACAGGTGATAAGATTGGCCGTATCGGACTGGCAGTTTATCCAAAGAATCCAAATATTATTTATGCGGTAGTTGATAATAACACCATCAAAGCAGATACATCAAAGAAGACTGATACGATGTATAAAAAAGATGATTTTAAAATGATGACCAAAGAGCAGTTTCAGCAATTGGATGATAAGAAACTGACAAGTTTTTTAAGGGGTAACAGAATGCCTGCGAAATATACCGCTGCATCTGTAAAAGAAATGGTAGCGTCTGGTAAAATTCTACCTTCTGCCTTGTGGGATTATTTAGACAGTGATGATGGTTTTCAAAACTCAGGTATTGCCGGATGCGAAGTGTACCGAAGTGATGATGGCGGGCAAAGCTGGAAGAAGACACATGATAAACCCAATCCCAATTTCAATACGTACGGTTACTATTTTGCCAAAATATATACATCTCATTATAACCCTGATAAAATTTTCTCCATTGGTTTCATTGCACAGGTTTCAACCGATGGTGGCAAAACATTTAAAACAATGGACAAAGGGAATGTTCATGCAGACCATCATGCCATGTGGGTAAATCCTAAAAAAGATTCTCATGTTATTAATGGTAATGATGGTGGTGCCAACATTACTTATGATGATGGTGCCAGTTGGTTTAAAATCAACAATATTCCACTAGGTCAATATTATAGCATTACGGTAGATGAAGCAAAGCCTTACAATGTATATGGTGGGATTCAGGATAACGGCAGCTGGTACGGGCCATCTAACAACCGGGAAGATATCGGATGGATTGATAACGGACAATATGCATTTAAAGGCATCAATGGTGGTGATGGTATGCAGGCACAGGTGGATACAAGAGATAATGCAACAATGTATTCCGGATCACAGTTTGGAAGTTATGGCCGTTATACCAAAGAAAAAAGAGGCGCACAAAAATTCATCCGTCCTTCACATGAGTTGGGTGAAAAACCATTGCGTTTCAACTGGCAAACGCCGATTCTTTTAAGCAAACACAACCAGGATGTATTTTATTATGGTACTAACAGACTTTACCGTTCATTAAACAAAGCCGATACATTGATTGCCATGAGTGCCGACCTAACTAATGGGAAAGTAACCGGCAATGTTCCCTACGGAACAATGACCACTATTTCAGAATCGCCACTTCGCTTTGGCTTGATTTATACCGGAACGGATGATGGTAATGTACATGTATCAAAAGATGGTGGTTATAGCTGGGAACAGCTAAATCAGGTTGCAGCAACAACCCCTGTAAAGAAAGGTGCAAAAGCAGCGATCAGCACCAAACTACAAACTAACAATCTCTGGGTAAGCCGTGTTACTGCTTCGCAGTATAAAGAAGGAAGGGTGTATGCTTCCTTAAATGGTTATCGCAATGACAACTTCGCTCCTTATTTATATGTAAGTGATGATTACGGAATCAGCTGGAAGCAACTGGGAAAAGATTTACCACAGGAACCAATCAATGTAGTAAAAGAAGATCCAAAAAGTGACAGTATTTTATATGTAGGTACAGATGGCGGTGTGTATGTAAGCTTTGATGCGGGTAATACCTTTATGATGTGGAATGCCGGTTTACCTAAATCTGTTCCGGTACATGATATTGCAATTCAACAAAGAGATAATGAAATAGTATTAGGAACACATGGCCGCAGTTTATATGTGAGCAGCCTGGATAATGTACAAAAAATAAGAAAAGACCCTGAGTGGATAAAGAAGATGCCGAAAGAAGTGGTGGAAGAACCAAGGAGAAGAGGTGGCGGTGAAGCAGGATCAACACCAGAGAAGGAGTAAAAAAATTACTGCCTACAATAAAAAATGCGAAGCAATTGCTTCGCATTTTTTATTTCAACTCTTTTCTTTTTTATACTAGGCTCTTTTCTTTTTTCTTAAAGCAAAAAACAATATTAAAGCCAGCAACAATACCCCACCACCGATGTAGTAATACATCATCATATCTTTTGGCTCTTTATCCAATCCCTTATCAATATTTCTTTTGGTGTCAGCAATCATTTTATCAATAAAAGGAAAAGATTTGTTCATGTCTTTTACTTCATTTAATTTTTCCAGTGCTTTTTTATAACGGGATGCATCGAACAAATCCAGCCCTGCTTCGTACGACATAGATATCTCACTCATCATAGGATGTATTTTCCCTTTTTCAATAAACTCCTCTAAAATAGTGGCAGGCACAATAAAGTTCATGCCCTGTACTTCTGCGTTTCGCTGGTAATCAATACTGCCAAAAGTGGCCAGGCCGATTACTTCACCCTGATCATTCATTACCGGGCCGCCGCTGTTACCATGTGTGATGGCGGCATCTATCTGCAATACTTCCCAGCCATCTTTCATATTCTTTTTAGCACTTACCAATCCTCTTGTCAGCGATGCTTCTGAAATTGATTCTTCAGAAATCAACGGATGAAAAGTAGCTACTGCCGGATAGCCCAATACATACACCTGGTCACCTACCCGCATTGATTTATCATCACCGATGCGGATAGTAGGATATGTATGTTTTCCCTGCAATTTTAAAATGGCCACATCTTTCCCCGGAATAGGATTGCCTCTTGTTATTAATTTAGCGGGGATCACCGTTGGAACAATCTTTCCTTTATCTCCTGAAATACCAAATACCACACTGAATTCTGTGCTGATATCCCCTACTTCCATAGTTTGAGAAAAATACCAGCTATTGGCATCAGTCAATGCTTTACCTTCTTCTTCTGTTAACTTACGGCCCATTGATTTTTCAATCTCTTTTGCATCATCATCCAGTATTTCCTGGAAAGCCTGCTGTGCAAAACCCTTTTTAGTTTCTTCCGCATTTGCGTCCACAACATGGGCATTGGTAACTACATAACCATCTGGGGTAATGATAAAACCGGAACCCATCATGGTAGTATTCAAATCTTTCGACACTCTTTCCGTTCCTTTCATCATATATTGATCAATACTTTTACAAAAAGTAAGGATGTAAGTATTCCAGAATAAATCAGTGGTAAATCGTCCCTCCTCTTCCAATTGTTGCTTTACCTGCCTGGCGAGGTTTGCCAATGCTTCTTCATCAAATACAGGTTGTATGGCACTCACAGTTCCTTTAAAAGTTGCCTGTACCATTACCGTTCCGGGTTTATTCCGTTCGGCAATTTGTACCGGCGTCATCCCGGTTTGTTGTGCAAAAAATGTAACAGGTAAGAGTAGCGTTAAGAATAAAAGAAGTTTCTTCATTTCAGAAAGGTTTGTGGTTACTCTAAAGGTAGTTTACCCAACGCCTGTTACCAAATGAGTTGGTGGATAATTTTTTGTGAATACCTGAGGAAACGAATACATTTTGCACAGAGAATGAAAAGCAAAGGAGAATACAGTGGCTTTTTTAAGGATTGTAGCCAACCCTCTTTTTCTCCTTCTTCTCTGCGCTAGGTATTAAAATTTTTTATTTCGCCACCAGATAATCCAGCGCCAGCTCATATCCTTTCAAACCCAAACCAAAAATACTGCCCACCGCTTTCCCGCTAACATGAGAAAGCTTGCGGAAATCTTCCCGTGCATGCACATTGGAGATATGCACTTCCACCACTGGAGCTTTTATTGCTGCTATAGCATCGCCGATAGCAACTGAAGTGTGAGTGTAACCGGCAGGATTGATAATAATACCGTCATATTCAAAACCTATTCGTTGAATTTCATTAATCAATTCGCCTTCCACATTGCTTTGGAAATAACTGATTTCAATATTGGCATATTTGCTTTTAAGCAATTCCAAAA
>JANMFO010000011.1:0-6239 GCA_031374245.1 Chitinophagaceae bacterium
TCATAATTTGAATGGCTCTTTTTGTTTAATCAATAATTGAAACTTATCTGTTCCCTTTTACAATAAACCACCATAATGCCACAAAAACAGCTTCTGGTTTTGCGCCACTGATTGAGCCGGTGACGTCACTCATAGTACCAACTTTACTATTACTTGAATTCATGATGTCATTGCCTGAAATTTTTAAAACAGTACTGTTATTACGGTTGCTGATTGTTTTACCATCGCTATCCACTTTTCCCAAGGTACTGTTATTCGCATCGCTTATAGTTCTGCCATCGCTATCAATTTTACCTACAGTACGGTTACTTGAATTACTTAGGGTCTTGCCATTGCTATCCATCTTGTATTGAGAAGCAGCTGCTGTTGAGACAACGGAGAAAGCAATAATGGCTAATGTTGATTTAACAATTTTTTTCATAGTTATATTTTTTGTGTTTTTAATATGTCGTAATAGAATAAGGCTTATTTATTTCTCCAATGAAAGTCGGCTATTCAGCCAGTTTGGCGTTCTTTAATACAATCATTCCGTTGTTATAGGCAATATTTCCGGTTACTTTAACTAAGTTATCTGCCTTATGCGTTTTTACAGCCTCTTTCATCTCTTCCTTAAAACTGCAGGCAAAATTTTCATTAGTAAGCCCTGTGCCTGTTTTATCGCTTACATATAACTGGAACTCCCCTTTTATAGCTTTAGTCATTCCTTTTGGGTAGGCACTAATAGTTACCAGTTTCCCTTTATTTTCATCCGTTGTAGCAAGAAATTTTGTAGCGTCTGCCACACTCATTACTTCTTTCGGGCCATCTGTTGATGGATTGTCCCCTTTTACATCCTTTGGAGTGTCTTTTTGCAATTCTTTCTGTGCATCCTTTTGTAAGTCTTTTTGCATATCCTCTTTACCGGTAGAAGAGCCACAACTAATAAATAATACCAGAAATAAGGCCGGGATTATAGCCAGGAAAATTGTTTTTTTCATTTTTATTTTTTTGAAAAAATAGGATAGAAAATAATACTAAAGTATCGTATTTTGTAAATGACAAATACCGTTGTTTAGTTGTACGCTATTGCTTTATATCTGTAAAATTATAAACAAGGAATTCAGATACTTTATATTTATTTTATAAAAAAGTGATGGCACAGATTTGATTAAACCGCTTTATTTTTTAGCTTTTTAGAATTCTACGTATAAATATTTTAATTGGCAGCAAAATTAGCAATGGAGGTAAAGCCAGAATACAAATAGTTAAGACGGGATAAAATTTATTTTTTTCACCAACAAAGTTTGACTGCCACCTGCTGATTTCGTTAGTAATGGGGTGGTGCGAAAAAGTAAGGTAAGTGGCCGCAATTAGTAAGCCTATGGCTATACTGCCAAAAATAACATTCAGTATTTTGTTTTCCTTACTTGCAGCTTCCTGGAAAATATTCATTAAAAAAAACTTTAACTGTTAGATTGTTGGAGGGTTTCTTTTCTGGTTTTCCGGATTATAAAACCAAACACCCAAACAGGCAAGGGCAATAACAAAAGGAACTTGTTTTGATAATTTAATGTTTGTTTTTTCTTCGAGAAGTGTCATTAATAATGAACCAAGTATTACAATAGCCAGTATAATAATTCCTTTTTTAAGTTTGCCTTCTTTTGGCCAAAATTGTTTTTTATCCATCTGAATAATTATTATTGTAAAGTAATCCCGGCTTTGCACATTATAAACAAAGCCGGGATAAAAAAATCTATTCAATATTTACTTTTCTTATTTTATTATTTCCAAGATCCACCACATAAATAAAATTGTTCATAAAATCTCCACATACACCTATTGGTGTATCAAATCTTGCAGCTGTACTAACACCATCTGCAAAACCGGGAGTGCTGCCGGCAATAGTTGTTACTACTCCCGCTGAAGTAATTTTTCTGATACGATGGTTAAAGGTTTCGGTTACATATAAATTGCCACTCGCATCAATTGTTATCCCGGCAGGGAAGTTGAACCTTGCTGCAGCACCAGTACCATCTGCTGTCCCGCTTGTACCCGCTAAACCGGCAATGACAGAGTAAACACCGGTTGAACTATATTTTGAAACAATTTGATGTACATATTGTGCACAGTAAATGTTTCCTGCAGCATCTGATGTTACACCAAACAAGCTTGTAACAGATAAAAGTGTTGTAACAACACCTGTTGGTGTAATTTTTCGTAGAGCATTATTGATGTAATCTGCAACATAAACATTGCCTGCTCCATCCACGGTTACACCAAGCGGTTCATTAAATCTGGCAGCACTACCTGTGCCATCTGCATTTCCCGCTGTTCCATTTCCTGCTAATGTAGTAACTACACCTGCGGCTGTAATTTTCCGGATAGCATTGTTTATCCGGTCGCCTACGTAAAAATTACCGGAAGCATCCATTGCTATTGAATAAGGCTGATTGAATTGAGCAGCTGTACCTATTCCGTTAGTAAAACCCATGGTACCACCGGCAAAAACTGAGGTAAGACCAGCCGGGGTTATTTTTACAATACGGTGATTGTCTCTATCGCAAACAAATAAATTATCTGATGCATCTCGTATAATACCTATTGGCAAATTGAGTGAAGTAGCTGCTCCTGTAAGCGTTATTGTTGATACAGTACCGTTGCCCTGGTAGGTAAAGACCGGGCCGGCTACCTGTACACCCGGGCTTTTTTCTACTTTAACAGCCCCGATACCTGCGCCGATGGGCACCAATGCTGTTATCGAAGTGTTGGTAGCAGTTTGCACTGTGGCTTGTACATTGTTAAAATAGACCTTAAGTGTAGCTAGGTTAGTTCCAAAGTTTGTACCTGTAATAGTTACCACAGAATTTTTCGGCCCTGATGTGGGACTAATTGCGGTAACTGTGGGTGTGGGATCTGGTGTAGGTACGGGGCTGTCGTCTTTTTTGCAAGAAGAAAAGATAAGGTTGCTGCACAATGCAGCCATGGCAAATTGTTTGAGTTTCATAAAAATTGGATTTTTTTGTTTACAAGGGTTATAGAAATATGAAGGCTAAAATAGAAGTTATTATTTTTTGAATTTTGCCTTTTGCATAAGTGATGTTACTTATGTGTTATCTGTACTTTTTTGTTAGATATTTGGTAGCAGGTTTCCATGACCTTTATGAATTAGGATATTTTATCTGATAGAAAAGGCAAAGTGTTATAAATAAAAAACCCGCCTTTTAAAATAAGGCGGGGTTTTAAAAAATTAGAAATTAAGTTGTTGAAATTATCTCAGGAAAAGCATTTCCCTGTACTTAGGTAAATACCATTCACGGTCATCTACCAACAATTCAAGTTTGTCAACATTATAACGGATTTCATCAAAGAATGCATCCTTTACCTGACTTTGGTAAGCGATGGCTTTAGTTCTGGTGTCAGCGATATTATTACAAACCTTTCTGGCCAGTATCATTTTTTCAACAAGATCACTTGTTTTATTGATGTGCTCTGATATCTTTTCGAGTATCTGCTTTTGATTGATAAAACTTACTTCTGCTAATCCTACTTCTTTCAATCCGCGGATATTATTAGCCAATAAATTCTGATAGCGGATTGCTGCCGGTAAAACATGACTGGTAGCCAATTCACCCATAATGCGGCTTTCAATCTGTACTTTCTTAATGTATTTTTCCAGTTCTATCTCATGACGGGCTTCCAGTTCGCTATGCGAATAAATATTATTGCTTTCGAATAAGTGTTTAGCTTTTTCAGTAACCATTGCATCTAATGCAAGCGGTGTTGTTTTTACATTTGGCAAACCTCTTTTTTCTGCTTCAATAGCCCATGCTTCACTGTAGCCATCGCCTTCAAACAACACTTTTTCACTTGCTACAATGTATTGACGGATAACATGCATGATGGCGATTTCTTTTTTCTCACCTTTTTCAATCAATGCATCAACTTCTTTTTTGAATTGCTTCAGAGTGTCTGCCATGATAGTATTCAGCACTGTCATAGGATTAGCACAGTTAGCAGTAGAACCTACCGCACGGAATTCAAATTTATTTCCGGTAAATGCAAATGGCGATGTACGATTACGATCGGTATTGTCCATCAGCAATTCAGGAATGCTTCTGTGAATGTCAATCTTCAGCATGCTTTCATCAGTCTCGTCCATTTTGTCAGACACTCTTTCTTTTACATCCTGTAATACTTTAGAAAGATATTGACCGGTAAATACTGAGATGATAGCAGGTGGAGCTTCGTTGGCACCAAGGCGGTGATCATTAGGTGCTGAAGCAATTGAAGCTCTTAATATATCAGAATAATCATGTACCGCTTTGATTGTATTTACAAAGAAAGTAAGGAACATCAGGTTCGTCTTCGGTGTTTTACCGGGAGCCAGAAGGTTTACACCTGTATCAGTTGCCATACTCCAGTTATTGTGCTTACCACTACCGTTGATACCGGCAAATGGTTTTTCATGCAATAATACACGGAGGTTATGACGACGGGCAACCCTTTCCATTACATCCATCAGCAATGAGTTGTGATCTACAGCCACACTCACTTCTTCAAATATTGGTGCACACTCAAATTGCGCAGGAGCAACTTCATTGTGTCTTGTGCGTAAAGGAATTCCTAACTTATATGATTCAGTTTCAAAATCCCTCATGTATGCATATACTCTTTCAGGAATGGAACCGAAGTAATGATCTTCTAACTGTTGGTTTTTGGCAGATGAATGACCATAAACAGTTCTGCCTGTCATAACCAAATCCGGTCTTGCATTGAACAATGCCTCATCTATTACAAAATATTCCTGCTCCCAACCAAGGGTTGCAGTTACTCTCGTTACATTTTTATCAAAATAATTACAAACATCAACTGCAGCTTTATTTAACCCATCCAATGCTTTCAACAAAGGAGCTTTGTAATCTAATGATTCACCGGTATAGGAAACAAAGATGGTAGGGATACACAATGTTTTTCCCTGGCCAATTTCCATGATGAATGCAGGAGAGGAAGGATCCCATGCAGTATATCCTCTTGCTTCAAATGTTGCTCTTAATCCGCCACTTGGAAAAGAAGAAGCATCAGGTTCCTGTTGTACTAAAGCATCTCCTTCAAATTGCTCAATAGGTGTACCATCACTTTTCAATGTAAAAAATGAATCATGCTTTTCGGCAGTTGTGCCAGTAAGTGGTTGAAACCAGTGAGTAAAGTGTGTAACACCCTTACTCTCTGCCCATGCACGGAGGCCATTTGCAATCTGGTTGGCCATGGCTCTGTCAATTTTTTGGCTGTTTTTTACCGATGACTGAAGGCTTTTAAAAGCTTCATCGCTTAGAAACTCACGGGCAGTCTTAAGAGTAAAAACGCTACTTCCGAAAATTGCTGTGATTTTAGCTGAGGCGTCCACTTTTACATCTGGATTTGTAGAGAGATTGTGAATTGCTTTAAAACGAAGTGACATGTTATTTAGTTTTAAGCAAAAGAACAGAATTATAGCCTTTTAACCAATTAATTTGTTCAAATAGACAAATTTTAAGTGATATTTTGTGTAAAAAATATCTAAAGTATTAGTAATGAGAGAAAATTATTGAATATTATTCACATTATTTTTATTAATAATGTTATTTGTGAATAAGTTACCTAGACGTTTCCAATCTATTTGGGCTGCCATAGGGATAATGAGCAGTGGCATTATGATACTGCGGTACCTTACTATTGCCCCAAGATTATTTACACTGAAGCCAATGGCCAGGAGTAATGAAAAAGAAAAAAATAAGCAGAAGTAAGCCAGGTTTTTTGATTTATGGCCGTTGGTGCGAAAGAATAAAAAAAGTACAAACATCAGCAGCAGTGCATTTATCTCAATAGCTGCAGCCAGGGAAAGGATGTGCCGAACATCACTTGGATAGGGTCTTATAGTGGACAGATTAATTGCCTGGGGTGTATTTTTTAAAAAACTGATGGCAGTCGGTTGTAATTGTTTTATTGGTATAGTGGAGTTGCCCCCTTTTAATTGTATAAACTCCTGTTGCTTATTTACTACTGCCTGAGGAAAATCAAAACGTGGATTGAGATACCGTGCAGTAAAGAATAAAACACCAAATAAAAGATATAAAGAACCGAAAATAACTAACCCGTATTTTGGCCAGCGGTTTGCAAGCAGCCAGGCCATGATGGCTGGCAAAATAATGATGATGATAAAATTGCGAAGGGTCAATATTAATAGCAGGCCAACAATAAGACCAAGAAGTCTTTTAAAGCCC
>JANMFO010000081.1:0-9783 GCA_031374245.1 Chitinophagaceae bacterium
CAACAACTCGTAAAAGAGATATGACAGGAAGTGTTGCAACAGTCAATCAACCTACTTACTACTATAAGCAAGGAGTAGACCAGCAATTACAGGGAAAAGTAGCTGGCGTAACCATTACATCTGGTCAGGGTAATCCTGGCTCATCAAACAAAATTTTAATTAGAGGTAATTCTTCAATTCAAAATAATAAAACCGGTTATCATGATATGCTCAAAGAAGATTTCAACCGGGAAGGCTACGATAATATTTCAGAGAATAAATTTTTAAAAGCTACTGATAATCCGCTTTCTACTTTTTCTATTGATGTGGATGCAGCATCCTATAGTAACGTTCGCCGTTTTTTAAACCAAGGACAATTGCCTCCAGCCGGTGCAGTACGCATTGAAGAAATGGTAAACTATTTTAAATACGAATATCCGCAACCAACGAATAATGATCCGTTCTCTATTAACACAGAAATTTCTGATGCGCCGTGGAATAAAGACCACAAGTTGGTACTGATTGGATTGCAGGGCAAAAAAATACCAACAGAAAATTTACCTGCTTCCAATCTTACTTTTTTAATTGATGTATCTGGTTCTATGCAAGGCGCAGAAAGAATTGGTTTGGTAAAAGCTTCTATGAAAATGTTAGTTGACCAATTAAGGGAGCAGGATAAAGTTTCTATCGTAGTATATGCAGGTGCTGCTGGCTTGGTATTGCCACCCACAAGCGGTGCCAACAAAACAAAAATTAAAGAAGCGATAGACAATTTAGAAGCCGGCGGTTCTACTGCCGGTGGTGCAGGCATCAAACTGGCTTATAAAACAGCTAAAGAGAATTTTGCAAAAGGCGGCAACAACCGTGTTATCCTTTGTACTGACGGAGATTTCAACGTTGGCGAAAGCAGTGATGATGCAATGGAACGTTTGATTGAAGAAGAAAGAAAAAGCGGAGTGTTCCTGACTGTATTAGGTTATGGTATGGGCAACTACCAGGATGCAAAAATGCAAAAGCTGGCAGATAAAGGCAACGGTAACCATGCTTACATTGATGGCATCACCGAAGCAAAAAAAGTATTGGTAAATGAATTTGGTGGTACACTATTCACCATCGCTAAAGATGTGAAGTTGCAGATTGAATTTAATCCTGCCAAAGTACAGGGCTACCGCCTGATTGGTTATGAAAACAGGATGCTGGCAAAAGAAGATTTTAATAATGATAAAAAAGATGCCGGTGAATTAGGCAGCGGTCACACCGTTACAGCTTTGTATGAAGTAATACCTGTAGGAGTGGGAAGTGATTTTTTGAATAGCGTTGACCCATTAAAATACCAGAAAGAAACGGTTGACAATAAAAAGACTTCAAAGACAGATGAAATAATGACGGTGAAGTTTCGCTACAAAGCTCCTGATGGAGATGTAAGCAAACTGATTGAACACCCGGTAATGGATAAGCAAATTCCAATTGCCAAAACGTCAGACAATTTCCGTTTTGCTGCATCCGTAGCACAGTTCGGTATGCTGATTCGTAATTCAGAGTTTAAATCGAATGCTTCTTATACCGATGTATTAAGCCTGGCCCGTAAAGCAAAAGGCAATGATGAAGAAGGCTATCGGTCAGAATTTGTACGGTTAGTAGAAAGTGCACAATTACTGGTCAAAGCAAAACCTGAATCCGATGAGGATGGTGATACTGATGATGAGGAAGATGTTAAGTCAAAACCTGTCAGCAAGAATAAATAAAATGGCTAATCATTTAACAGCCGGTTAGTGATAACGGAGTTCCGTTTTTACGGAACTCCTCCTTTCAGCTGCTGATTAAATTGACTTGAATGATTGTAACAACTTTTTAAAACTAAGTTTATGAGATTTATATCTACACTCTGTCTATTATTATTATCTTCTGTTTGTTTTTCGCAGATTGACGACTTGATTAGGAAATCGGAATATGGAAACACAACGGTGAAAATTATACCGTACATGTGTGGTTTTGGAAGGTCTTCTGTATCTTCTTCTTTAGTCGATCTTCCTTCGCTTCAAGGGAATATGGTAAGACGGAAGGACTCTGTTTTATTAAAAGGCCTGCAAATCAAAGTTCCCGGCGTTTATGAAAGAGTAACCAATAATAGGGATATTGCTAAGAAGCAAGAAACAAAAATTGTTTTACTCTGCGGGAATAGGTATTTAAATGAAACTCCTTTAATTGTTGTCAATGGAGTGCCGCAGGATTCTGCTTGTTTAAAAACTCTTAATCCAAATGATATTGAGTCAATCGAAATTTTAAAACTGTCAGATGCATCTGCAATTATAGGATGCCGCCCGTTAAGAGGAGTTATTCTAATAACGACAAAACAGAATAATCTCAGAGAGTTTATCATCAAAGATTTTTTGGATGGTAACAGAATCCCCGATGCAACTGTTTCTTTTATTTCTGCTGATAAAAAAGATACGGTAATGATGGCGGCAAATGATAGTGGGGTGGTGGTGACTGATAAACTAAAATCATCACTAAATTATCAAATATCAATATCTGCTATCGGCTATAAATCACTTAACCAAAGTTTTAAAAATAGCTATAGTACGAAAGAACAAGAAATGATGCTGGAGAGGGAAACAAAGCTTTGTCAAGAAGTTGTTTTAACTGCATTTGGTCATACCCGAAGATGTTGTTGTGGTTGCAGGTTGACAAGTAAAATAACTTATCCTGATGCAAAAGTTGAAAACATTTTTAAAGTTGAAATTGGAAGGATCTTCCCAAACCCCGCCCAAAAAGGGAAAACAATTACAATAGAAACAACAACCCAATCCGAAGGCCCAATACAAATAAGAGTAACCAGCCTGGATGGAAAACTCTTGCTATCACAGCCCCAAAAAGCACTCCAAGGTTTAAACCGCTTTACCATCAATACAGACCCCCGCTGGTCTTCCGGAATTTATTTTGTTCAATTGTATGCAAACGGAAAGCTGCTGGCATCTGATAAGGTAATCATTCAATAAACTCCTTTTATGAGCAAAAAAATTCAACTCTCCATCGCCGAACCTTGTCATGAGAACTGGGAAAATATGAGTCCTGTTGATAAAGGCAAATTCTGTGGTTTCTGCCAGAAACAGGTGGTTGATTTTAGTACCATGAGTGACCGGCAGGTTGCCGAATATTTTAAAAAACCATCTACGGGTTCTGTTTGCGGACGGTTTATGAATGACCAGCTCGACCGGGAAATTGAAATACCAAAGAAGCGGATTCCCTGGGTAAAATATTTCTTTCAAATCGCATTACCTGCTTTTCTCGTATCCGTAAAAGCATCTGCGCAAACTCCAAAAATTGGACAAGTAAAGAAGGTAATTACTGATACTACACGAAAATCAATCAATAATGAATTCAGAACACTTGGTATGGTGGCAACTAATAAGTGCATTAAACCGATTATGGGAGATACCATCATACAACCAGTGAAAGGTGAAATAGCCATAAAAACGATTATTAAAGGAAAAGTGGTGGATGAAAACGGTCAGCCTGTTCCTTTTGCCAGTATTGAAACCGGAAGGATAGGAGTTGGTATAATGGCTGATAGCAATGGTGTTTTTGAATTAGACAAAAGTCTGCTTGCTAACGACAAAAAACTCTTTGTTTCATCCGTAGGTTTTGAAAGTAAGGAGGTAATAATTAGCAAAAAAGATGAGTTTAGTGATGAACTTTATATTCAATTAGCAGGAAAATCAATGTTGCCCGAAGTTGTTGTTACAGGTTATGGTTATACAAAAGGGAAAGTAATGATGGGCAGTGTTACCAGTGTTACATCATGTGAATTGAATAAGGCAGAACAGATTGATACTGTTTTAAAAACTGATATAAAACCTCCTTTAACAATAAACAGGTTGCATATATATCCCAACCCGGTAGTATCCGGAAGCACAATCAATATTGCATTCACCCAGTTGGATGAAGGGTATTATGCATTTAAAATCATGAGCCTCTCTGGACAAATGATTCAGCAAAAAGAAATATGGATTGATTCCGAAGCAAGGTTATTGAATATTGATGTTCCTTCTGTAGCTGCAGGCAGTTATTTTATGATATTGACTGATAAGAAAACTGGCAAGAAGTTTTCAGAAAAAATAATCATTCAATAAAATCATTCTTTAAATGCCGGGTGAAAATTCTCCAGCGTCTTTCTCAAAAACTCCCGGTCGAGGTGTGTGTATCTTTCAGTAGTGGTAATGCTTGCATGTCCCAGCATTTCTTGTACGGCTCTTAAGTCAGCACCACCTTCTACCAAATGTGTAGCGAACGAATGGCGGAACGTATGCGGGGATACGGTCTTTTTAATTCCCGCTTTCAATGCTAAATCTTTAATGATATAAAAAATCATCACTCTTGATAATTTACTGCCCCGGTTATTCAAAAAGAGAATATCCTCATTGCCTTTCTTCACTGCAACATGAACCCGGATAGTATTTTTATAAATGTTAATATACTTAATGGCACTGCTGCCAACCGGAACTAATCTTTCTTTATCGCCTTTACCTACTACTCTTATAAACCCAACATCAAGGTATAGTTGAGATATTCTCAAATTTACCACCTCGCTTACCCGCAGTCCGCAACTGTACATCGTTTCCAGTATCGCTTTATTACGTCCGCCTTCAGGTTTGCTGAGATCAACCTGGTGGATCATACTTTCTATTTCATCAAATCCCAGCACATCAGGTAATGACCTTTTTAGTTTCGGAGCATCCAGCAGGGTAGTGGGGTCAATCTTTGAAATTTGTTCCAGAAAGCAATACTTATAAAACGCCCGGATTCCGGAAATGATCCGGGCTTGCGAGGTGGCCGTCATGCCTAATTCAGTAATCCATTTTAGAAAAGACTGAAGATCCTTCAGCACAATGTCCGAAGGGGCTTTCATTTTTTTCTTTTCTTGCAAAAAATTAGTAAGCAATTCTATATCCCGCAGGTAAGCCTGTACAGAATTATCGGAGAGTGATTTCTCTAATTGTAAATATGCTTTGAATCCTTTTTTATAAGGTTCCCACATGTATTAGTTTCGGGTTTATAGTTTATGGTTTGTAGTTCTTTAAAGCTTGAGTATTTCAATACTTTAAGAAAAGTATGATAAAGTAAAATTGTTTTAAACAGGGTATATAATTGGGGAAAGCCATTCTGATTGTAAACGACCTTGACTTTAAACTACAAATGAAAAACTATAAACTAATTTACTCCAGCACAATCTTCTTCTCCAATTCTTTCCACTCGTCGCCTACTTTTACTTTTACCCAGATTCTTGTATCAGTGATGTTGACAGAATCAATATGCTGATGGATATCATCGTAGTCAATCTCTAATTTATGGCCAAAGGTCATCATCGCTTTTTTGCCTGTCGCCATATCTTCAATATAAATATTACCTCGGTCGGTATTTGCCACCAGGTTTTCCGCCACCGAAAACTTAGGGTCAAGGTTGTTGATACCGCTGCTTTTCAATCCAAAGCTTTGTTTTTTATCATAAGGCAATTTTATCTGGAAACCACGGCCGGTAGCACAATCATTAAACAATAGCCAGGCCACATCTGCATCTTTAAAATAGCAACGGATATAATCTTTATTAATATTCACGGTTGTATTCAGCAGGTAGGTAAAGCCGGTTTTACGGATTGATTCCAGTCCGTCATAACTCCAGATGATGCTGTCAGCCTTGCAATCTTTTGCACTCAGGTAAACAAAAGGCTTTGATTTATGCGTGCCGGTAAATTTCAATGTGTCCTTCAAACAGGCTGTATCACAAAATGACTTAGGAACAGCCGTTGATGATTTGCAGGAAGTAAAAGAAGCAGCAATTGCAAAAGCGAAGGTAAGGATAGCAAATGTTCTCATTTTATTAGTTTGATGTTCCAACAAAAATAATCATTGAAAATTGTTGCTGCGAAAATTCTTTTGCCCTGTGCTATGAAACGGGTGAATCAGTATCTTCGGCGCATGAGTAAAATTGCCCCTGTTAATCTTCGTTCTTTCAAACAAAAAGCCAAGAATACGAAAAACAGTTTCCGTCGTTTTTTAACCAAACTGGAAAAAAGTACCCTCAAAGGTTTTGATGGCTATGTAGCCACGGTGGAAAAGAAAGTATGGAAAGAAGTGGATTGCCTTAGTTGTGCCAATTGCTGCAAAACAATGACGCCGACTTTTAACGAGAAAGATTTAAAAAGAATATCTGCCCATTTCGGACAAACGGTGGATGAGTTCAAAGCAAAATGGCTGTTCAGGGAAAAAGGTGGCGACAGAGATTGGATGAATAAAAAAGAACCTTGCCAGTTTTTAAACCTCAAGGATAATAAGTGCAGCATTTATGCCATTCGTCCTGATGACTGCTCAGGCTTCCCCCATCTCAGCAAAAAATTTAAAGACTATGCCCATGTTCACAAGCAAAATGTGGAGTATTGCCCCGCTACCTATAAACTGGTAGAAAAAATGATGGACGATATGAGAAGGGATAGTGGCAGTTATGAAATACGGATTATAAAATAAAAAAAGAAGATCCCACAAAGAAACTAAGTACACAAATAGTGCATTTAATAAAACTGCATGTTTTTGTTAACCAGGGAAAGTACTGCTATCAACTTCTGTTGTGAACTTGTTCTGTTATTCTTTTCTTTCAGTGAAAGGAAAGAATAATCACTATTCATCGTCCTGTTCTTTACTCAGCATTTTGCTTAGTGTCTTTTGTGCCTTTCCCGAAAAGTCGGGACAAGCCATGGGAAACTCTATTACAAAAAAACATCTTCAATAAAAAAATACTCCGCTTCTTTATCGCTGTGAAGTGTAATAGAAAGAATGTCATACGAAATCCATTGATGACCGGGATGCAGAAACAGGTATTCATCTGCCGCTTTCTGCAGGTGTTTGAATTTCTTTTTTGTTACACTGTCTTCAGGGTTGCCGCCAAAAGGAGATGCTTTCCTGGCTTTCACTTCCACAAAGTGTAAAAATTTTCCCTTCGTTGCAACAATGTCTAACTCATAATGCGAATGCCGCCAATTGCGGTGCAATAGTTCAAAGCCATTTTCTTTCAACCACCTGGCTGCCATTTCTTCTCCTTCTTTTCCCAGTTCATTATGTGAGGCCATGTATTATCTTTACGCCAAATTAAAGAAGAAAAAATTTATGTCAGGCATTTACCGGTTAAAAGGCGTTGTAAAACATTACGATTGGGGCGGCACTACATTTATTCCATCACTTTTATCAATAGATAACAAAGAGAACAAGCCTTTTGCAGAATACTGGATGGGTACCCATCCGTTGGGTATATCGCTGGTAGAAAACAATGACGGTAAGCTGGAAAAATTAACGGAGATAGCCGGAGATCTGCCTTATCTTTTTAAAGCACAGCAGGTAAAAGAAATGCTTTCGATACAGGCACATCCTTCTAAAGCAGCGGCTGCTATAGAATTTGCAAGAGAAAATAAAGAAGGTATTCCGCTGGATTCGCCTATCCGTAATTATAAAGATGATAACCACAAACCAGAAATGCTGGTGGCATTGGGAGATTTTTATTTATTACATGGGTTCAAACCAGAAACAGCATTAGTAAAAATATTAGAAGACGTTCCTGAATTAAGCCGGTTGTTGCCGGTGTTTAAACAATCAGGATATAAAGGATTGTATGAACTGGTAATGACAATGCCACAGGAGGAAATAAATAAAACACTTCAGCCATTGGTTGACCGCATTGTTCCATTGTATAAAGAAAATAAGCTGGCGAAAACAGATGAAAATTTATGGGCAGCCAGGGCGGCATTGACTTTTACAAGGAATAATAATATTGATCGGGGCATTTTCTCCGTTTATCTTTTTAATTTGGTGTATTTAGAAAAAGGAGAGGGTCTTTTCCAGGGGGCAGGTGTGCCACATGCATATCTGGAAGGATTTAATGTTGAGTTGATGGCCAATTCAGATAATGTATTACGGGGAGGGTTAACGACAAAACATGTGGATGTAAAAGAATTATTGAAACATGTTAAGTGTGAAGCCACCATACCCCATGTGATTACAGGTTACCAGTTTGGAAGGAATAAAAAAGTGTACCATACACCGGCACCCGATTTTCAATTGAGTGTATTTGAACTGGAGGCCGGGGATACCGTTTCTTTTACTCCCATTACTACAGAGGTTTTACTGCTTACTGACGGGGATGCAATCATCAATAATGGAATGAAAACGGTCGGGCTGCTAAAAGGTAATCCATCGGCTGTGGTTTTCCCCGGACAGGATATTCGCCTGGTGGCAAACGCCAAATCCACTGTTTTCAGGGCTTCACTGCCTGTTAACAGTGGTGAATAAATAGAATCGTCAATTCCTTCAATTCATTTATTTTTGCCCTGTAATATAAAAGAACAAATCAACTACAAGTTATGAAGAGCAACGGACGGTTAATTGTATTTACACTGATACTGGTAGCACTGGCTACAGCCTGTAAATTTTTCTTTGGGCCTGATTTAGACTGGTCTGGTTTCTCGCCGGTTATTGCAATTGCTTTATTTTCCGGTTTTATCATCAAGCAAAAAGACATGTCGTTTCTTTTGCCGCTAATCGCATTGTTTGTTAGCGATGTGGCGATACAACTTTTGCACAACGCCGATTTATTTCCATACGCCGGTTTCTATAGCGGCCAGTGGAAAAACTACCTGATATTAATGACAGCTACCTTGATTGGCTGGTTATTGAAAGGCCGTAGCAACAGTAGTTTATTATCTGGTGCTATTGCCGCACCAACAGTTTTCTTCCTGTTATCCAACTTAGGTGTGTGGATGAGCAGTACAGAAGCTACTTATACAAAAGATTTTAGTGGTTTAATGACTTGCTACACGGCCGGTCTTCCTTTTTATAAAAATGCATTGATGGCTACCATCGTTTTCTTACTGGGTATTTTGTTTACTTACAACTACCTCACAAGAAAAAAAGCTGTTCTGACGGTGGCTTAATAAAGAACAAATACTATTTGAAACCCATCTGTAGCAACGGATGGGTTTTTTGTTTACACTAACTCCAGTTTCGAAAACCAATAATTCCCATGCCATAATTTCTCTGAAACGGAAACATTGATCCGTTCATTAAATAAAGGACAATCCAATACCAGCGTATGAAACTCGCCATTTTCTCCACAAACATCAATGCCCATTGCTTCTAATTCTTCTACTAAAGCTGAAGTGATGATTTGCCCGATAAATCGTTCACCCATTGTTTCATTACAACTTACAATCATGGTTTCAATACCTGTTTCCAGCATTTGATTGACCAATATTTTTCTGTTTTGTTGCCACAAAGGAAGTAAGGCTGTTAATCCGGCATTGGCACAAACTTTTTCTTCCCAATCCCGGTGAAGTTGTAAATCAATATCACCGAATACAGCATGTGTTAACTTAAACCCTTCTTTCAATTCAGTCAGGGCAGCCGTAAAATGTAATTCATAATCCTGCCACGAACTGCTGATACAATGCAGGTGTAAGTCAGCTGCATTTGCCTGTGCCTGTAAAATTGAGTAGGGGATGCCATGCGAACGGGAAATTTTTCCTTCTTCGTTTAAAACATTTAGAATAACTTTTGGAGCATAACCTTGTTGTATTGCCTGCATCAATGCAAAGCAACTATCCTTACCGCCGCTCCAGGAGCAAAGAGTATTTTTAATCATATGTTAAAATAATAATTTATGAGGCAGTCCCCTCATACCCCTCATCATGCAATAACTTATGATGATGTCCATCCGCTGCTTCTGTCGCTAATTCATCGCAACGATTATTCAACGGATTATCCG
>JANMFO010000191.1:0-15848 GCA_031374245.1 Chitinophagaceae bacterium
GTTTTTTAGTGGCAGGCACCGGGCAACAAGTAGCCAAACATGGCAACTATGGAGCTTCATCAATTAGTGGTGCAAGCAATGTGATGGAGCAACTGGGCTATAGATTCAGCAATGATAATAGTAAACATAAAAAAGAAATAGAAACGGCAAATATCTGTTTTCTTCATGCACCATTATTTCATCCTGCATTGAAAACAGTAGGTCCTATTAGAAAGAACCTGGCGATGCGTACATTCTTTAATATGTTGGGCCCCATGGCAAATCCTGCCCATCCAAAATATCAATTGGTAGGGGTGTATAGTTTGGAAATGGCGAGAATTTATAATTATCTGCTACAGCAAACAGAAAAAGCATTTACCATTATTCATAGTTTGGATGGTTATGATGAAATATCACTGACTAATGATACAAAAGTGATAACGAATGAAGGGGAAAGAATAATGACACCGGAACAATTAGGAAAACGAATGGTGTCTGCGGAAGATATTAGTGGTGGTAATAGTATAGAAGAAGCAGCAAAAATCTTTACCACTATTTTGAAAGGTGAAGGAACCTGGGCTCAAAATGCGGTGGTTTTAGCGAATGCAGCGATGGCATTACATTGCACCGGGAATTATAAAACCTACGACGAAGCCTATAATGCAGCAGTAGAAAGTTTGGAGAGTGGAAAAGCTAATAAGGCCCTTTCAAAACTTTTAAAAGCGTCATGATTTTGAATTTTTATTTTTGATTTAATAAAATGGATATTTTAGAAACAATTGTAGAAGCAAAAAGAAAGGAAATCGAAAAGTTCAAACCAATGAGTAGTATCGAAAGGTTTGAGAGAGATGGATTTTTCTGGCAGATTACTAACCGGTCTTTGGTTCAACATTTGTTGCTTCCGGGAAGTAGTGGCATTATAGCAGAGTTTAAAAGAAAAAGTCCAAGTAAAGGATGGTTTAAAACCAAAGAGCTGGAAGTAGAACCGGTAGTGATTTCATATAATAAACATGCAGCTGGCATTTCTGTACTAACGGACAGTGAATTTTTTGGAGGTGATTTAGATGATCTGATACAAACAAAAATAGTAACGGATATTCCGGTGTTACGTAAGGATTTTATTATTGATAAATGGCAGATAGCCGAAGCCAAAGCATTTGGGGCAGATGTTATTTTGTTGATTGCAGCTTGTCTTACCCCCGCAGAAGTAAAAGAATTTGCTACTTATGCTAAAAGCATTGGTTTAGAATCAATCTTAGAAGTGCATAATGCAGAGGAGCTTGGTCATTGCTGCGATGAAGTAAGTATGATTGGAGTAAACAATCGCAACCTTAAAACGTTTAAAGTAGACATTAATACTTCACTGCAATTGATAGATAAAATACCGGGTGATAAACCTGCGATTGCCGAAAGTGGTATCAGCAGCGTTGAGTCTATCGTAACTTTGCGGGATGCAGGGTTTAAAGGGTTTTTAATTGGAGAGAATTTTATGAAAGAAGAATATCCGGGAAAGGCATTTGAAGAGTTTGTAGCAACGAGGAAAGGTTAGCCACGGATTACACGGATTAACACGGATTTTTTGATATGGATATTATTAGTAACACTTAAAACCAATCATGGATGCACTGAAAACAGAATTTAATCTGTGTAAATCTGTGTAATCCGTGGCAAAAGAAGTATGAATATCAAAGTTTGTGGCATCACTGAAATGAAACAACTGCAACAACTCGATGGGCTGGATATAGATTTTGCAGGATTGATTTTTTACAAAGAATCTCCCCGCTACGTCGGCGATAAGATTTCTAAAACGGAATTAAAGAAAGCTGATTTTGATCTGAAGAAAGTGGGAGTGTTTGTGAACCCTGAGATGATTGATGTGTTAGATGCTATTGATGAGTACGGCCTGGATGCTGTACAACTGCACGGCGATGAAAGCCCTGAAATGTGCGAAGACCTTAGCAGCGAAGTGGAAGTGATAAAAGCTTTTAGGGTGAGTGATGGTACTGATATTGATAAGATGGTGGCTCCATATGATGCAGTATGTGATTATTACTTGTTTGATACCGGCGGACTGAAAGAAAGTTTTGGTGGCACCGGCAAACAATTTGACTGGAGCATTTTAACCAAAGCCAAAATTGAAAAACCATTTTTCTTAAGCGGCGGCATTGGCCCGGATGATGCACCGAAAGTAAAAGCGTTTAAGCATCCTGATTTTTTTGGAGTGGATATTAACAGCCTCTTTGAAAAAGAACCGGGAGTAAAGGATATGAGTAAGGTATTGCATTTTCGGCAGGCGATGAAAAATAAATGATTTTAATACTTCTTCATGCTGAATAGAATTACCAAATGAAAATGGGTGAGACTCAACAGACGTTGATAGTAGTACTGAAGCTGGGTTCATGACCCTTCAATTAACTCAGGATAACAAACAACAAAAATGACAACAACACAAACATATCAACAACCAAATGCACAAGGCTATTACGGCTCGTTTGGCGGTGCTTACATTCCGGAAATGCTGCATCGCAATGTGGAAGAACTGCGGACAAAGTATTTGGAAATTATGTATGAGAAATCTTTTCAGAAGGAGTTTCAATATCTGCTGAGAGATTATGTGGGCAGGCCAACGCCATTGTATTTAGCCGAGCGGTTGAGTAAACGATACGGCGCTACAATTTATCTGAAGCGGGAAGACCTTTGCCATACCGGGGCACATAAAATAAATAATACTATCGGGCAGATTTTATTGGCCCAGCGATTGGGTAAGAAAAGAATTATTGCAGAGACGGGTGCCGGTCAGCATGGAGTGGCAACGGCTACGGTATGTGCATTGAAAGGCGTGGAGTGCATTGTGTACATGGGCGAAAAAGATATAGAACGGCAGGCGCCGAATGTGGCGAGAATGAAGATGCTGGGTGCCACAGTGATACCGGCTGTTAGCGGCAGCAAGACATTGAAAGATGCAACGAATGAAGCGATACGGGATTGGATAAATCACCCGGATGATACGCATTATATAATTGGAAGTGTGGTGGGGCCGCATCCTTACCCGGATTTGGTGGCGAGATTTCAGAGTGTGATAAGTGAAGAGATGCGCAAGCAACTGCTTGAGAAAACAGGAAGTGAATTGCCTAACTATGTGATTGCTTGTGTGGGTGGCGGCAGTAATGCAGCAGGAGCTTTTTATCATTTCCTTGATGAGCCTTCGGTGCAGTTGATTGCTGTGGAAGCTGCGGGTGAAGGAGTTAACAGTGGTAAGAGTGCTGCTACTACTCAATTAGGTAAGCCGGGTATTTTACACGGCAGTAAAAGTTTATTAATGCAAACCGAAGATGGACAGGTGGTAGAGCCGCATAGTATCTCTGCCGGTTTGGATTATCCGGGTATTGGTCCCTTGCATGCAAATTTGTTTGAAAGTGGCAGGGCTATTTTTATGAGTGCTACTGATAAAAAAGCATTGGCTGCAGCTTTTGAACTGAGTAAGACAGAAGGTATTATTCCTGCACTGGAAACGGCACATGCATTGCATGCATTGAAAATGATAAACTTTAAGAAGAGTGATGTGGTAGTGATTTGTTTGAGTGGGAGGGGGGATAAAGATTTGGATACGTATATGAAAAATTTATAGCCACAAAGACACGAAGGCACAAAGTGAAATCCTTAGTGTCTTTGTGCCTTCGTGGCAAAAAGAAAAAGATGAGCAGACTAAAAGAATTATTCAGCAAGAACAAAAGCAATGTGCTTAATGTGTATTGCACTGCAGGTTATCCTCAACTAAATTCAACATTGGAGTTAATGAAAGCCTTACAGCAAAATGGTGCCAACATTATAGAACTTGGCATGCCCTACAGCGACCCATTGGCTGATGGCCCGGTGATACAGCATAGCGGAAGCATAGCATTAGCAAACGGAATGACAATTGCTGAACTATTTGAACAATTAAAAAGTTTCAGAAAAGACATTTCTATCCCGGTGATATTGATGGGATACATGAATCCAGTGTTACAATACGGGTTTGAAAAATTTTGTGCCGATGCCGCCGCCGTGGGTATTGATGGATTGATTTTGCCGGATTTACCCGAATATGAATTTGAAACAGAGTACGGAGCTATCATTAAAAAAAATAATCTTGATTTTATTTTCTTAGTCACACCCGAAACATCGGAAGAAAGAATTAAAAAATTAGATAGCCTTAGCACCGGGTTTCTGTATGCCGTATCCTCTTCTTCCACCACCGGGGGTGAAAAAACTACAGCTGCATCAACCGAATACTTAACACATCTCAAAAACTTAAATCTCAAAAATCCCATATTGGTTGGGTTCGGAATAAAGGATAAAGCCTCTTTTGATGCCGTTTGTCAGTTAGCTGACGGTGGTATCATCGGTAGCGCCTACATTAAAGCATTGGAAAACAATGCAGATGTTAATGCAGCCACAAAAAACTTCCTTTCGTCCATATTGAGCTGATAAGGCTTTTGCCGTCCGGCAGGATTGTATAAATTTGTACACTGATTCGGATACCCGGTATCATTCATGAAAATTAATTTCGATGAGTATGAAAAGATTGCTTTTTATTTTATTACTATCTCCGCTAACTATTATTGCACAAGTAACACCAGCTGCGAAAGGATTTTTAATTGAAGGAAAGCTGGACGGTTATGCTGACGGCACTAAAATTCGCTTATATAAAAATGGTGAATCAGTTGAAATGGCTTCGGCTAAATTGCTGAAAGGAAAGTTTGCAGTAAAAGGAAATGTAGCTGAACCTGTGCTCACTTTTTTAATTGTAGCGGAAGAGAAGCCGGTTGAAATTTACCTGGAGAATGCAATCATTTCTTTTAAAGGCAATAAAGCAAAACCCGGCATTTATGATATATCAGGTTCTGCCACGCATAAAGATTTCGCCGCTTTTGTCACTAACTTTTTACCACTGGCACAGCAAGTGAATTCATTGGCTACCACCATTAACCAAACAATGCCCGGTGCGGAAAGAGAAAGTTTGATGACTACTTATAATGGCACACAGCAAAGTATACAAAAACAGATTGATAAATTTATTACAGAGAAACCTAAATCCCCGGTGGCTGCTTTTATATTAAATGCTACCTACCAGTTTAATGAAGATCCGTTGGTATTAGAAAAAAGATTTAATATGCTGGATGCTTCAGTTAAGAAACTGGAAGCAGGCAAACAGTTGGCAGATGTGATTGCCGAAGCTAAAATTGGAGCCATCGGTTCTCAAGCTATTGATTTTACACAGGCGGATACTACTGGTACTCCTGTATCACTTTCGTCTTTCCGTGGTAAATATGTGTTGGTTGATTTCTGGGCAAGCTGGTGTGGCCCTTGCCGCACTGAGAATCCTAATGTGGTAGAAAATTACAATAAATTTAAAGCCAAAAATTTTACGGTACTTGGCGTATCATTAGACAGGCCCGGTCAAAAAAATAAATGGATAGAAGCTATTAATACAGATAGCCTTACCTGGACACATGTTAGTGATTTGCAATTCTGGAGTAATGCCGCTGCTCAGTTGTATCATGTAAAAGGTATTCCGCAAAACTTTCTCGTTGACCCCGATGGGAAAATCGTCGCTAAAAACCTTCGGGGCCCGGATTTGGAAGCTAAGCTTTGTGAGTTGTTGGGATGTAATTAATTATAGTCCGAAAGTCCGTAAAGACGGTAAGTCCGAAAGACGATTTCCTCATTTCACTAACTCTTTATTGAGGATTAAAACATAAAAATTATTTATGTCTTTCATTTTAAAAAAATAGCCCGAAAGACTTTCCCGTTTAACGGAAACTATCTTTCGGACTTAGGGTCTTTCTGACTATTTTCTAATTCACATCTTTCCCTTCTTTCAACTTATCAATCATCGTTTGCACAGCCACTTTTTGTTGCGCTGGTGATATCGGCAATGCAAGATTGGCAAACTTGAGTGCATTTTTATAGTCTCCCATTGCAGAGTATCCTCTCATCATTCCCATCAGTGCAGTAAATTCTTTTGGATTTTTATCATAGTTCATTTTAAATACATCAAAAGCTTCCTTACTTAATTTAAGACCGAGTAGTTGTCTGCCATACTGATGCACATCATTCATTGAACCGAATGGTAAGGCAGTTTTCATTATAGCTGCAGCTTCTGCACCCCGGCCCATTTTCTGTAATACCTGTGCTTTGGTGCTCAATGCCTGGAAATTTCTATCGCCGCCAAAGGTTTGCCCTGATGCTGAATCAGCCCAAAGCAATGCCTCTTCCAGGTTTACATTTCGCTGCATACACCATTGTGCCGCCTGATTCCAACTTTCCCAGCCAAATCCTTTATCAGTTCTTAATTCTTTACGAAAAGATTCAAGCTGATCTTTTACATAATCCACTTCTATTTTAAAGGGGATAGATAATTTTTCCCATTGTAATGAAACAACAGCACTGTTTTCTGTCTCATTTGAAAATTCGTATTTAAGCCACTCCACCATTTTATCCAATGCCTGAGGTTTTACTTTTACCCGCAGTGCATCTTCTGCTTCATTATAAAAATAAGTACCCCACGAGGTACTGTTTTTAGAAAAAATAAGGGTGCACTCATTAGGGTCGTAGGCAATAAAGAAACCATATTTGCCAGCAGGTAATAACTGTCCTTCGATTTTTACATCCGTAGAAAATTTGAACGTAGTGTTTTCGTTAGATCCGGCTCTCCAAGGTGCAGCTTTGGAAGAACCAAACTGCTGATCAGTATAACCAACATGCACCAGTTGTCCCCATATTTTCCCTTCACGGCCTTTCACTCCGGGCCGGTCATAATTAATCGTCACATCAGTAAGGCCGATACGTTCGCCAACAGATGCTTTTTTGTTGCCGCCACTTGGGGCAACAGTTAAAGGTATTTGTGCAAAACAGGAAGTTAAAAGTGTAATGGCAAGCAGTGTTGTAATGATTTTTTTCATAACCGTTTGTTTTAGAATGTACAAGCTACTAAGAATTTAATGACAGCCACTGGATTGTATATAAGTGATAAATGTAATGGATGAACTGCTATGGGGAATGATATGAGGCGGATACCACTTTATGGGTATAGCTGAAATACTAAAAAAGTGTAACTTGAACCTGAAACTTATCAGCCTCAAATCAAACTTAGCAAAAATGAAAATTCTATTAGGATTTGCATTTATCCTTATCTCCATTACCTCCCACACACAAATTTTAAAACGACTTAAAGACAGAGCCGTCAGCGAAGGAAAAAGTAAAGCCCGAAGTGAAGGGCATGATGCATTGCGTAACCAGGTACAAAATTACCGGGCTGAATTTGATTCCGCCGATTTTGATTATGCCCTGCTGTTAAGTGACAACTCCGGTTTATTTAATACAAAAAAGAAAGGGGAATTTGGCAACCGGTTTATGATGTTGCGCAAGATTAGTACATCCATGCGGGATTTAGATTTGAGTGATGCAGAAAATGCCAAGCTGAATCTTGAAATGGGTCAATCAGCTTTTGCATCCGAAAAGTTTTTCTATGCAGAAAAAAAATTCAGCATTGCCCGTTCTTATTATGAAAAAGCCTACATGACCAGTGAATTTGGTTATCTGAAAACCATTGCTAACCAGGGATTGCTATATACAACGATGGGTCGTTTTTCACAGGCAGAAAAATTTACGGCAGATGCACTCAACATGCGGCAGGAAAAATTGGGAAATACGAATATGGCCGTTGCTGCTTCTTACAATAACTATGGTGTGCTGCATTATAATATTGGTCAATACAATGAATCAGAAAAGGATTTTGAGGAAGCTCTCAAAGTTATCAAAGCCAATAAGCAGCAAACAGGATTGCCCTATTCTATTGTACTGAACAACCAGGCCATGTTGTTTCAATCAATAGGCAGGTATGAGGTTGCTGTAAAAACCCTGGAAGAAGCTATTGGAGTCGCTTCAAAATTGGATACCAAATCAAGAAATCAATTATTGTTTCTTTCCAACCTTGCCTTGCTGTACCAGCAAATGGGTAAGTACACCGAAGCAGAAAGAATCTACACCGGATTAGAAACCCGTTTTGATAAAGAAAAGCCGGAGTATGCTAACCTGCTTAACAATTTTGCGACACTGTATTTATTAATGGATAAGCAGGATAAGGTAGAAGAGATGCTGAAACGTTCTGCTTTTATTTATAAATCAAACCTTGGTGAAACAAGCCCTGCCTATGCAAAAGTAGTGAGTGATTTGGGCAACTTCTTCCGCTATAAAGGCCGTTACGATGAAGCATTGCTTCCGTTGGAAGGTGCATTGCAAATACGGGAACTAACATTAGAAAAAAATCATCCGCTATATGTACAGTCGCAGGAAGACCTGGCCATTCTTCATTGGAAAAAGAAAGAGTACGAAAAAGCGTATACGCTGTATCATGAAGTGATGGAGAAGACACTTGATTTTATCAACCGCTACTTTGCACCCATGAGTGAAGCGGAAAAAACAAAGTACTGGGATATGATTTCGCCCCGGTTTCAGCGGTTTTACAATTTTGCATTGGAAGCACAGGCTACCAATAAACAGATTGTCTTTGATATGTTTGAATACAGGGTAGCCACCAAAGGCATATTACTGAGTTCTACTAAAAAAATAAGTGAAAGCATATTGAACAGTGGTAATGAGCAACTGATTAACGATTATGCTGTATGGATTGACAGTAAGGAACAACTGACAAGATTATATGTGTACTCAAAAGAAGAATTGAAAGAGCAGGAAGTAAATCTCGATTCGCTGGAAACAGTGACCAATACGATGGAGAAAAGGTTATCGCAAAGCTCAAAAGATTTCTCCCAGTTTTTCTTTACGTCTAAAATTGAATTTGCCGAAGTGCAAAAACAATTGGCGGCTGATGAGGCACTGGTAGAAATTATCAGGCTTAGAAATTTTGATCAGGCATTAACTAATGATTCGAGATATGTAGCGTTGGTTGTTTCAAAAAATAACCCACAACCCAAGCTGGTGATTTTGGAAAATGGATCGGATATGGAAAAGAAGGATTTTAAAACCTATCGCAAATCCATGGTGAATAAGATTAATGATGAACAGTCGTATACAAAATACTGGGCACCGCTGGAGCCGGAACTAAAAGGCAAAAAGAAAATTTATATTTCGCTGGATGGTGTTTACAACCAGGTGAGTTTATATACGTTGAAAAAACCGGGTGGTGATTTTCTTATCAACCAATATGATATTCTTTTAATTGGCTCTTCAAAAGATCTGGTACTCAACAGTGGTAAGAAAAATGCAGTACCTGCAAAAACAGCAACACTGATTGGCTTTCCTGTGTATGGCTCTTCAAAAATTCCTGACCTGCCTGCTACCAAAACAGAAGTGGATGGGATCAACAAAGTATTAAAATCTTCAGGTTACACCGTATCTGAGTTTGTACAGCAGGATGCTACGGAAACCAACCTGAAGCTGGCACACCAATTATCCATTCTGCACATTGCCACACACGGATATTTCTTACAGGACGTAGACAAAGCCAGTTGGCCGATTGGTGTAAGTGCAGATAATGCAAAAGACAATGTGTTGCTTCGCTCCGGTTTGATGCTCACTGGCGCATCAGAGAATGATCAGCTGAACGTGGGATTGGATAGCACCAGCAATGGCATCATCACTTCTTATGAAGCGATGAACCTCGACCTGAAAGGAACAAGCCTTGTAGTATTAAGTGCCTGCGAAACTGGTTTGGGAGAAATAAAAGCCGGCGAAGGAGTGTATGGTTTGCAACGGGCCTTTTTAGTGGCCGGTGCAGAAGCATTGGTAATGAGTCTTTGGAAAGTAGATGATGCAGCTACGCAACAATTGATGAATAACTTTTATACCAACTGGATAAAAACCGGCGACAAACAAAAAGCCTTCAAACAAGCACAACTACAGCTGATGACGAAATACAAAGAACCTTATTACTGGGGTGCTTTTGTGATGATGGAAGATTAGAAAAATCAACTACTCTCTGTATTCCAATATATCACCCGGTTGGCAGTTAAGAACTTTGCAAATTGCTCCTAGCGTATCAAACCTGACACCTTTTGCTTTACCCGTTTTTAAAATTGACAAGTTTACAGTAGTGAGGCCAACACGTTGCGAAAGTTCATTCAGCGATATCTTTCGCTTGGCCATCATAACATCAAGATTAATTACAATAGCCATAATTATATAAATGCTTCATTTTCGGTTTTTACAAATAATGCTTTGGTCACAAACTGTTTCACTACCCATAGTATAATCGCTAACAAAAAATACATCGTCTGCGGCTCTCTAAAAAGTAACAGATTGGTAAATGTTCTGAACGAAAGATTTAATATCCCCTCAATAGAGGTCCATTGGTTGATATGCACTTCATTGAAATTATTCGTGATATTTTGAACAGCACCCAAAAGCCCAAGTGCTATACAGGAAATAATCACTCCTTTTAAAACCTGCAAACTTTCCTTATCAAAGAATCCGGTTTGTTGGTATTTGGCAAACAATCGAATCAGTAAATAACCGACCAGTAAGAAAATAATATTATTACAAATCTGTACAATAAACCAAACCAACGGTTCTTGTCCTTCCGGAACAATATGGGTGCTGCTGTCATTCAGAAAAGGAATAAACCAGCGGATATGATAAACTAATGCCAAGGAAGAAAAGCAAATGATTCCCCATAAAATGGCTTTTATAAAGCCAGCTTTTGAAATAGTAGGACGCTTCATCTAATAAATATTTAGTGGAATGATAAAGCGAAAGTAATAATATTTTAAAATAAAACAAATAATATTTAATGTTTTATTTTAAATAGTTAAAATTTACCCCTCTAAGGCTTTTAACTGCTACATCTATTTCTTTAGTACAAACCGGAAAGTTTTATGGTAACGTAAGACAATTTTCAGTCGCAAATACTGTCATATAGTTAATAAAAATTCAATCCATTACTTCAACTGCCTCTTATACAACTGCACTGCATTTTCAAATCCTAAATAAATAGCATTGCAGATTAAGGCGTGACCAATACTTACTTCATCCAGCCAGGGTATATGTTGTTTAAAATATTGTAAGTTTTGCAGGTCAAGGTCATGACCGGCATTAATGCCTAAGCCCATCTCTTTTGCTTTAATTGCTGCTTCAATGTAGGGTTTCACCCCCGGCTCCCGGCTCCCGGCTCCAAACTGTTTAGCGTAACCTTCGGTGTATAATTCAATCCTGTCTGTTCCTGTTGCAGCAGCACCTTCTACCATTTTTACATCCGGGTCTACAAAGATGGAAACACGGATACCAGCTTTTTTAAAAACACCAATAATGTCTTTTAAGTAATCTTTATTTTTTATAGTATCCCACCCGTGGTCGCTGGTAAGTTGTCCCAATACATCCGGTACTAATGTTACCTGGTCAGGTTTTGTTTCCAGTACAAGGTCTACAAATTTTTGTTCTGTGCAGTTTCCCTCAATATTGAACTCAGTTGTAATTATTTTTTTTATCTGCCGCACATCATCATAACGGATATGCCGTTCATCAGGTCGGGGGTGTACTGTCACTCCATCGGCACCAAAGCGTTGCACATCAATCGCTGCTTTTACCACATCCGGATTATTGCCGCCTCTAGAATTGCGCAGCGTTGCTATTTTATTGATGTTGACAGAAAGTTTGGTCATAGAAAGTAAAAATTAAAAAATTAAAAATTCAAAAAGAGAAACTCTGAACTTAAATAAACCCTTTGCAATTCTTAGCACCACATTTACATGGCAGCGTTCCTTCGTGGTGTGTTTCGCCATAGTCGCAGGTTAATTCTTCTCCTTTCTTAATATTTCTCAGCGCATAATATTCTACCAATTTATAAGCCCTTCGCATATATACATTCGGCCCGCAGGAATGATTGATATGTCGAAGCTCATTACTGTTCACACTTGCATCCAATGCGATAGGGTCATTATCAAATTCCACCATAAATAATACATTGCCAGGCTGCAGCTTCACTATTCGCTGAGCTTCTTTGTAGCTGATGATTTCACCATCAATATTGCCGATTTTTTTTCGGGCAGGTATATTGACCAATGCATAAGCACCGATGCCGGCAATTTTACTTTTTTTCGTTTGTACAGGATATCGCAGTTTGCTCATGTGTCAAAAGTAAGAAATTAGACAACAGTGATAGGAGTGTAACAAAATGCTCAATAGAATTACTTCAGTACAAGAGTGCTACCCTTCGATACCTCAGGTTAAACTGCGATGCAACTGCCGGGTAAAGAACAGAAAGATAAACGGTAATTAGTTTCTTCTCTTCCACTAGAAGAAAAGAAACTAACAGACCTTCGGTCGCAACAGGCGATGACAGTAGTAATGCAGCTTGGTTAATTACAATTCCATCCAGGTATGGTCAGCCAATAATTTTACGCCGGCTACAAAACGTTTAAAGGGTCCGCTTTTCCCCCATTCCTTTGGCGATACTAAAGATAGCAGGTAGCTATCATCATGTTTTTCGTAGAGATAATAGGTTTGACCAATGTTGGGTTTGAAAGAAAGTTTAGCACTGTAAATGGTAAAAGAAAGGTCTTTTCGTTTTTGTATTTCATGTGCCTGCAAGGCCAGCAATTCAATTTGTTTACGTATCTGGTCCAGCTGCATATTGGTTTGCTCTTCCATGGCAGTAAGAGCTTTATGCTTTATCACACCTTCTTTGGTAGGTTTTATTACAGCACCGGAAACAGAAGAGGAGTAGGGTAGCACACTCATCTGCTTATGATACATTTCCATGTTCGTAAAAGCTGAACCATCTTCCTTTATTCCCTGTTGGGTTATTTTTAAATAACCATTTGGCATTATCTCATGCAATACATGCAATGCGACTTCCCCTTTTTTATAAAAATGAATTTCGAAGTTGATACTATCCGGAAAAGCAGCCTGCACATGGTCTGCCAGTTCATGATTATCAAATTCATTCAAATCGCCATCAGCGTTTATTTTATAGCTGGATGAATAAGCTTTGTTATCCCTTGTCACCCAGTTATGATAAATGAGTAGTTCTTTTTTATCCATAACAGCTTCTATTTTATAAATGCCACTTTTGGGACAGTCACCATTTTCATAGGTTCCTTTTTCCGGAAACAGTTGCCATGATGCCATGAAGTTATATGCTTGTACCATTATTGTAAAATCAGAAGTAAGTGTCTTTTTAAAGACGGGTTTAAATTTTTGTTTTCCCAGCATATAACAAAGGAGTAATTGATTTGTTCAACCCGATTTTAACGAAAAGCGGTATAAATATTATTTACCTTTATTGTACTGAAATCAATCACTATCAATGAAGTCCTATTTCGGTTCTTATTCGTCCTCTCCCGGTGCAGAGCCGCTGGTATCCAGCGTTCTTATATTTGATAAAAACCTGAACATTGGTTTTCGTAATCCGGATGGCACTACCACCACATTAGACTGGTCATTAAAAGATGTAGTTGCTTCATTTGACCATAGCAGGCAATCTACCCGGCTTCGGTATACAAAACTTTCAAACGCAGAAGTATTGATTGAAGGAAATGATGCCGCTGATTTTGTAAAAGAAATGCAGACTGAGCAGCAAAAAGTATGGTATAAGAAAAGCGGAGCAAAAGAATGGGGCAGGAATCTGGCATTGCTCTTTGGTTTGTTGGGTATATTGTTTTTGTTGTACCTGTTGATTGTTCCATTGCTGTCGGAAAAATTAGCATCGAAGGTGTCAGTAAAAACAGAACAACAGCTGGGCGATGCGGTGTATGATGCTATGAGTCTTTCTGCACAGGAAGATACCGCAGCAAGCTTTGCATTGAACGAATTTTTTGCTGCACTGGATGTGCCCACTGCTTATCGTATCAGAATAACAGTGGTGAACGATAATGTGGTCAATGCTTTTGCATTACCCGGTGGCCGTATAGTTGTTTATACAGCATTATTGAAGCAAATCAAATCCTATCCGGAACTGGCTGCATTACTTAGTCATGAGTTTACCCATATCAATAATAAACATTCTACTAAATCTATTTTCCGCAAGTTGGGTTCCAAAGTTTTTCTGGGTTTATTGTTTGGACGTTTTGGCTCAGTTACATCTGTATTAGTGAATCATGCTGACAACCTGAAATCACTCACTTACTCAAGAAAACTAGAGAAGGAAGCCGATACAGAAGGATTGGCGATATTGACACAAAGGAAGATTGATCCGCAGGGGTTTGTTTCTTTATTTAATCATCTGAAAGAATCGGCACCGTCAGATGCATTGCCGGAATTTTTGGGCAGCCATCCTGATACCGATAAAAGAATTGCTTATATCAATGAAGCATCAAAGGGAGTAATAATCACAGATAACAATCAATTAAAAACTATTTTTGAAAAATTAAACTTAAACCAATGGTAATTACAACAACAAGCACAGTAGATGGCAGACCTGTTAAGCAATACCTGGGGATCATTAATGCACAAAGTATTATAGGTGCCAATATCTTCAAAGATATTTTTGCCGGATTGAGAGATGTATTTGGTGGTAGAAGTAAAACCTATGAAAAGGTATTGGAACAAGCCAAAGAAGATGCGTTACGGGAGTTAGCACAAAAAGCACAGGCCATTGGTGCTGATGGTATTTTAGGTGTTGACCTTGATTTTGAAACTGTGGGCAGTGGCGGCAGTATGCTGATGGTGATCGCTACCGGGACGGCAGTGAAATTTTAATTTCAATCATTATAAACTAAGTATAGTATGAAGAGGATAATCTTTCCGGTTGTTCTGGTAATTTGTTTTGCCCTTATTGGTAATGCACAAACTCCTGCATCAGCTAAGGATGTATTAAATGAGGCGTACCAGCAAGCGGCTAAAGAAAATAAAAATGTATTTGTGATATTTCATGCTTCCTGGTGTGTTTGGTGTCATAAAATGGATACCAGTATGAACGACCCCGTTTGTAAAGCTTTTTTTAATGATAACTATGTCATTCGTCATTTAGTAGTAGATGAGTCGAAAGATAAACTGGCATTGGAAAATCCCGGGGCAAAAGAATTGAAGATAAAATATAACGGGGATGGGCAGGGGATACCCTTCTGGCTGATATTTGATAAAGAGGGTAACTTGTTGTCTGATTCAAAAATGAGAGGGAAAACGGATGGCCCCGAAAAAGGAGCTAACACTGGTTGCCCCGCCAGTGAAAAGGAAGTAGCGTTCTTTGTGGATGTATTGCAAAAGACTTCAAAACTTAATTTTGAACAGTTAGAAATCATCCGTAACCGGTTTCGAAATAACGAATAAGTTATATTTTAGATATAGCAATAATTAATCATTTGTTAATGGTGATTAAAGTCATATTATTCCCGGTCTTTTGGCGTTAGGTTTGACAATACACTGTATGATAAAGACACTTTCTGTTTTTTTACTAAGTACCTTTTTTATAACTGTATCCGAATGGGGGACAGATTTTGAAAAAGCAAAGCAGACCGCCGTAACGGAACATAAATATATTCTGCTCAATTTTTCTGGTTCGGATTGGTGTGGCCCATGCATCAGGCTTCATAAAGACATCTTTGATAGCGAAGCTTTCAAAAAAATGGCTGATTCAACTCTTGTTCTCGTAAATGCGGACTTCCCCCGGCAGAAAAAAAATCAACTTCCCAAAGAACTTCAAAAAAACAACGATAAATTGGCTGATAAGTTTAATACCACCGGTATTTTTCCATTAACGGTATTATTAACAGCCGATGGAAAACTGATTAAAAAATGGGAAGGTTATCCTGATAATGGTGCTGAAAATTTTATCAGCCAAATAAAAAAAGCTGTTAATGCTGCAAAGTGATGTACTGACCATAGCAAAAGGAATTCACAAGAAGGTGACAAGGCTGATGGGCAATCGCTTTGAG
>JANMFO010000091.1:0-11809 GCA_031374245.1 Chitinophagaceae bacterium
CCGCACTGCAACACTGGCAAAAAACATGGCAGTGAACAACTCTCCCGTATCTGTGGTGTTATTGCTGCCGACGAAGCCCGGCATGCTAAAGCCTACAAAAGTTTTGTAGCAAAAATATTTGAGGTGGATGCCAGCGAAATGATGCTTGCTTTTGAACACATGATGCGCAAACGTATTATTATGCCGGCCCATTTTCTGCGGCAGGCTGGCGAATCTATTGGAAAAACTTTTTCTCATTATAGCGATGCTGCCCAGCGGCTCGGTGTATATACCAGTATGGATTACACCCATATTTTAGAATCGCTGATAAAGGAATGGAATATTGGCAACATTGGCAGCCTGACAGGTGCAGCCGAAAAAGCACGGGATTATTTAATGACCCTGCCCGACCGGTTCAAAAAGATTTCTGAGCGGGGATTAAAAGCACCGGTGGAATATCAATTCAGCTGGATACATAATTCGTAAGCCCTGTTTACCTGCCCGAATTCAGATTATTTAATTTTTATTTTTTGCCTAACCGGAAATTGTAATATTTTCAGTAACGCTAATTATTCCTATGCGTATTATAGCTATTCTGTAACTATTATTTTACTGACTACAACACACTTTAAACTGCTTCACATGAAAATCATTAACCGCTATTCACTTTTTATTTCCCTGTTATTTACTTCTTTTTTAAACGCACAGCCAACATCCAAAGCCGATGCCGAACTGTTCGGAAAAGTAGATAAACTGCTGGCCGGTGTTTACCAACCCAATGAAACCGGGGCCACTGCATTGATAGCAAGAAAAGGAACTGTTATTTATAAAAAAGCGTTGGGAATGGCCAACCTGGAATTAAATGTACCCATGCAGATTGACAATGTTTTCCGTATCGGTTCTATCAGCAAACAATTTACTGCTGTAGCCATATTAAAATTAAAGGAACAGGGTAAACTGGATTTACAGGATGATATCACAAAATTTATTCCTGACTACCCTACGCATGGATACACGATTACTGTGGAACAGTTGCTCAATCATACCTCCGGTATAAAAAGCTATACCAGTATGAAAGAATGGGATGAACAGGTACGACGAAAAGATTTTACACCGGCAGCCATGGTTGATTATTTTAAAAACCAACCCATGGAGTTTGCCCCGGGCACCAAATGGAATTACAATAACTCCGGCTTTTTTCTATTAGGGTATATTATTGAAAAGGCATCCGGAAAAACATACCAGCAATACATCGCTGATAATATTTTTAAACCAGTGGGCATGGCCAATTCCTATTACGGAGAAGATAGTCCATTGATTAAAAACAGGGTGTCTGGCTACGAACCCGGAAAAGATGCAGTAGTAAATGCAGATTATCTGAGCATGACACAACCTTATGCTGCCGGCTCTCTGCTTTCTACTGTTGAAGATCTTTATAAATGGCACCAGGCAGTACATTCCTATAAACTGATAAAGAAAGAAGTAATGGACAAGGCATTTATTTCTTCCAAACTATTAAGTGGAAAAGCAACTAACTATGGTTATGGCTGGTTTATCGGTAACCTGCAGGGCAGCCCTACTATTGAACATGGCGGCGGCATTAATGGATCACTCACCAATGCTATTTATTTACCCAACGAAGATGTGTTTGTAGCTGTATTTTCAAACTGCACCTGCAAGCCCCCTTCAGAAGTATCTACTAAAATTGCAGGCCTTATTATTAATAAACCATTTGGAGAGCAGAAAGAAATTACAGTAACAGGAATTGATCTGAATAAATACACCGGTGTGTATGAAAATGAAGATGGCGAACCAAGGATTATCCGTATTGACAGTAACCGGTTAACATCGCAGCGGGGTGAAGGCACCGTCTATAAAATAAAGCCCTATGCAAAGAATAAATACTTCTTTGAAAACAGCATGTCCCTGCTGGAATTTACTGAAGATGCCAACGGCAACATCACCGGGCATAAATTTTCAACAGGCACACAACCCGAGACTTACTGGAAAAAAACTGATAAACCAATTGCCGCTGCACCCAAAGAAATACAGGTAGCTGATAAAATTTTAGCCTCTTATACAGGTGAGTACGAACTGCAGCCCAATTTTATTATTACCGTAACCGCAGAAGGTAACAAGTTATTTGCACAAGCAACGAGCCAGCCCAAATTTGAATTGTTTGCCACCACCGAAACAATGTGGTTTTTAAAAGTGGTAGACGCAAAGGTGGAATTTGTAAAAGACGAAACCGGAAAAGTGTCAAAACTTATATTAAACCAGGGCGGACAAAAAATGGATGGGAAGAAAATAAAATAATTGCGTTGTCATTATTCAGATTGCTTCGCTTCACCCGCAATAACGAACGATTCTGCCTTTCTAACACTGTTTAGTCCTGAAATAGGTTTACACAAAAAAGTAAACTTATGGACATTAAACAACAAGCCGTTAACGTCGTGAATAAATCAAAATAACATATTATGGCAATGGGAAATAAAAAGAAGTTGTCACCAGCACAACGTGAAGAATTACTCAAAACTTTGAAAGCCCGTTTTGAGAAAAACATAACCCGCCATAAAGGTATTGAATGGGCTAAAGTACAAGCAAAGCTGGATCTGCCAGCTGGCGGTGAAAAACTATGGTCGCTCAATGAAATGGAAAGAACCGGCGGTGAACCGGATGTAGTTGGTCATGATAAAAAGACGGGTGAATACATTTTTTATGATTGTGCAGCGGAAAGCCCTAAAGACCGCAGAAGTATTTGTTACGACCATGAAGCATTAGAGAAAAGGAAAGAACATAAACCGGAAAATAGTGCTGTTCAGTTGGCAGCTGATATGGGCATTGAACTTTTAACGGAAGAACAATACCGGGAGTTGCAGCAACTTGGAAAGTTTGATACGAAAACTTCGAGCTGGGTAAAAACACCTTCTGCTATCAGAAAACTTGGCGGTGCTATTTTTTGTGATCGCCGTTACGATACTGTTTTCACCTATCACAACGGTGCAGAGTCTTACTATGGTGGCAGGGCATTTCGTGGCTCGCTAAGGGTCTGATTATTGCACGGACAGTTAAATTTGAATTTGAGAACAGATTACCAGGGAAAGAATTGGAAGGTATGAAGAGTGAATAACAGAATATTTTCAATCAGCAGCAATTATTTAAAAGACGACAAATTAAATGATACAAAAATATGAATGATACCTGGACTGACAGATGGAATGAGAGATATAGTAAAGACGAGTTTGCTTATGGCGAACAACCAAACAATTACCTGAAAGAACAATTAGAGAAGCTAACTGTCGGGACAATACTTTTTCCAGCAGAAGGTGAAGGACGCAATGCGGTTTTTGCTGCTACACTTGGCTGGACAGTTTCAGCGTTTGACATAAGCATTGAAGGCAAAAAGAAAGCCTTACTACTTGCAGAAACCAATAAAGTAACAATTGACTACCAGGTTGGCGAATTGCAGACATTGAATTACAACGCCGGACAATTTGATGCAATTGCACTGATTTATGCACACTTTCCGGCAGACATTAAATCATTATACCACAAAACACTTGACAAATATTTACGTAAGAACGGAGTAGTTATTTTTGAAGCATTTAGTAAAAGACATATTGACTACATCTCTAAGAATGAAAAAGTTGGCGGACCAAAAGACATAGCAATGTTATTCTCAATTGACGAATTAAAATCTGACTTTGCTAATTATGAAATTATAGAATTAGTAGAAAAAGAAATTGAGTTGCACGAAGGATTATTTCATAACGGAGAAGGTTCTGTAATACGATTTACCGGACGAAAAAAATAAACTGTTGCTAACAAAAATATTTTGCCTGCATGCTGATGCCGGATAATAGCAGCTTGTTTTGAAAATAAAAAATCATCCGGTTACTTATGAAAACTTTCCTGCATGGCGGTTTTTACCATTGTTACATATTCCTTCAACTCTTCTGCATTCGGCGGCAATCCAAATAACATATGAATTTGTCCTGCAAAGCATTTGTCCCAAACCTTCACACCATTCTTTCTCAGTTTAGCTGCATATAAAATACCATCATCTCTCAGTGGGTCAAACTCTGCATTAATAATTACTGCCGGGGGCAGGCCTTTCAAATCTTCTGTGCGTATTGGTGATACCTCCGGGTTATTGTATTGGCCGGGGGCATACAATTCTATGGCAAAATAGCAGGCGGCCTTTGTTTGCCAATACCCTTTGGCATTTTGCTGGTACGAAACGGATGTTTCCAGATTTTGAGGGCTGCAATCAGCGGGAAGCCCGTTCAATATCTGCAACTTTATTTTATTACAGATGCCGTCTTTCTTTGCTTTTTGAGTTATCACTGCCACTAAGTTGGCACCTGCACTATTTCCTGTTAATGCAATGCGGCTGGTATCGCCACCAAATTTACTGCCATGTGCTGCAATCCATTTAAAGGCATTGTAACTGTCATTAACAGCAGCAGGAAATTTGTTTTCGGGAGCCACCCGGTAATCAATGGCAAAAACAATGGCTTCATAGTTTTTTGCTTCCTGCCATAATGAATATTCTAATCCCGCCAATAAAGGCAGAAAAAAACCGCCTCCATGATAGTTAATTAAAATGGGAAGGTTGTTTGCATGAGAAGGATTAAATATTAATACGGGAATGCTGTCAGCAGTTATTTTGATACGTTGTACATCCGCTGCAGGATATGGTATTGGCGGTGGCCCTGCAAACCTGAGTTGTGCGATGGGTATAGAACGAAATTGTTCAATGGTCAGATCTTCATTTCCAATCATCTTTAAGAAGGCGGCTACTCTTGGGTCTAATTGGCGGGTGCCGCATGCCTGGGCAAAAAGTTCTTGCTGGTTAACAACAAGGATAATGCTTAGAAAAATTAGTAATGTTGACTTTTTCATAATGTAATTTAGCCATTTTTATAGTTGAGTAATGAACAGAACTCCTAAGAGTCTACCCTTTGATACCTCAGGGTTCACTTTCAAGAGGCGATGATCCTTCGATTTTGCTCAGGACAGCACACTGCTGCCGGATAAAAAATAATTATCTCCTTTCCATTTCTTATATTCGGATATACAATCACTACTTATGCTGCTTAAAAAAATAACCCTGTCTGTCATTGCTATTGTGACACTGCAATTTGTTGCATTATCTCAAACAGAAAAAAGAAGTCTTCGCCCCGGTGATATTTACCGGATGCAAACAACGGGTGATGCACAAATATCGCCTGATGGTAAATGGGTAGCCTATACACTTACTTCTGTAGATTCAGCCAAAGACAAACGCAATACCGATATCTGGATGATGAGTTGGGATGGTACAGAAACCGTGCAACTGACGAACAGCCCCGATGGGGAAAGCAGCCCCCGGTGGAGCCCCGATGGAAAGTACATTTCATTTACTGCGGCCCGCAATGGCGGCAGCAGCCAGGTATATTTATTAAACAGGCTTGGCGGTGAGGCTATAAAATTGACCGATGTAAAAGGCGACCTGAATGACTATGCATGGAGCCCCGATGGAAAAAAATTATTACTTACCATAAAAGATTATGAAGATACAGCCGCTAAAAAAGGTAATAACCCCTATGTAATAGACCGCTACCGTTTTAAACAGGATGTAAGCGGTTATCAATATGATAAACGTAAAACACATTTATACCTTTTTGATGCTACATCAAAAAAAACAGATACGCTAACAAAAGGCAACTATAATGAAGGCAGTGCACAATGGAGCCCCGATGGCTCAGCCATTGCTTTTGTAAGTAACCATACAGAAGACCCGGATAAAAATCAGAACAGTGATATTTTTATTATGAATGCACAACCTGGTGCAGTTGCAAAACAATTAACTACCTGGAACGGAAGCGATGGCTCACCGCAATGGAGCCCTGATGGGAAAAGCATTGCTTACCTGCGCAGTACATCTGATGCCAACTATAGTATGTATGACCAAAGCATACTTGCAGTAGCCCCTACTGGTGGCGGAGAACATCGCTTGCTTAGCAAAATGCTGGACAGACCTGCAGGTACTCCACGTTGGGATAAGAGCGGAAAGAATATTGCGGTATTGGTAACAGACGATTGCGAACGATATATTGCAGCATATGAACTAAGCAGTGGCAAAATGAATAAAGTAATTGGTGGTAACCGCTCTTTCAATTCGCTGGAACTGCATCCCAACGGTAACTGGATTACATCGATGACCAGCCCTCAACTTCCTTCCGAATTTTATGCACTGGAAAATAATAATCTTCGCCGCCTTACCAAAGTGCAGGATGATTTTGTGGCGCCACTTTCATTGGCGTCCGTTGAAAAATTTACTTCTAAAAGTAAAGATGGTGCTACCGTATCTAATCTTTTATACCTGCCTGCTGATGCGGGTAAGGAAAAACTGCCCGTTATCTTTTTTATACATGGCGGCCCGGTAAGCCAGGATGATTATGGTTTTGATATGACAAGACAATTATTAGCAGCTAGTGGCTATGCCGTGGTAGCGGTCAACTATCGGGGTAGCAACGGGCGGGGTATCGATTTTAGCAAAGCCATTTATGCTGATTGGGGTAATAAAGAAGTACTCGACATACAGGGTGCTGCTGATTACTTAATTAACAAAGGAACGGCAGATGGCAACCGCATGGGTATTGGTGGCTGGAGCTATGGTGGTATACTTACTGATTATACCATTGCAAAAGACACCCGTTTTAAAGCAGCAGTAAGTGGTGCAGGCAGTGCATTACAATTATCTCTCTACGGTGTAGACCAATACATATTGCAACTGGATAATGAAATCGGTCAGCCATGGAAGGATAAGAATTATGAAAAGTATTTAAAACTCTCCTACCCTTTTTTAAATGCAGATAAAATAAAAACACCTACCCTGTTTATGACCGGTGAAAAAGATTTTAATGTACCTGCTGTGGGAAGTGAACAGATGTACCAGGCATTGCGTTCGATAGGTACACCGACTGAGTTAATCGTTTACCCGGGACAATTTCATGGCATTACTGTACCGGCTTTTCAGAAAGACAGGTTAGAAAGATATGTTCAATGGTTTGATAAGTTTTTAAAAGTGAAAGGCTTTTAGAAAAGGAAAGATTTAAATGATACAATTAAATCTCTTATAAAATTTATAACTTCAAATAAAAAATGGCAAGAACACATCATCGCAAAAAACATAAAGAGCATGTTCGTCAGTTTAAGCAGGAACATGAAAATGCAAACGCCACTTCTTCTTCATCCAAAGGAAAGACTACAAACCTCTTTACTTTTATAGGCGCTGCAACAGGTTTGGGTATCAGTTATTTTGCGGCTGGTGCTGATTTTCTTTGGTTAGCTGTTGGCCTGGTTGCCGGTGGTATTATTGGTTTTTATATCGGTCGTAAAATTGATAGTGATAAATAGTTAGATCTTTCTTTCTCTTCAATATTAGCAGGTAACCCTTTCTCTCTCAGAATATTTCTACAATTATAGCAGTTATAAAACTGGCAGTCCTGTTATTCCAATTTTTTTGAAGACGTATATGTTAAAAGGCAGTCCTGCTAACGGACTTGCCCTTAGTACGTTAAAGCCATACCTGTTATTCTGTTAACATAACAGTTTTATGTGGCATCCTTTCTGCCTTCTATGGCCGTTATTGTTATTTACTCATTTTAAAATCTACAGTTATGAAAAAAGTTTTACCCATTATTATCATTATTGCATCAATAGCTGTATTCATGGCAGCTTGCACCAGAAATCCTGTTACTACTAAGGAAACAGCAGTTTTGTATGAGGACACCGTTGGCTTTGCGCAGTTCCAATCCTGGAAAGCAATGAATGAACGTTTAGATCCCAATGAAGCGTTTGTTACAAAAGCGATAGTAAAGAAAAGAAGCGCTACCAATAAAAGTGGTTCGATGAGTTCTTCATCAACAAACAATGCAAAGATTGCTAAGAAAAAAGGTTGGAGTAAAGCAGCTAAGTATTCAGCTATAGGTGGTGGCACAGGTATAGTATTAGGTGCCATCATTAATAAACGTAACCGGGTAGCTGGTGGAATTATCGGCGGTGTGCTCGGTGGTGGTCTTGGTTATGGAATTGGCCGTTCACAGGATAAAAAAGACGGACGTTATTAAAAATCGATATCCCCATTTTGAAAACTACAGGGTCTTACAATGTAAGGCCCTGTTTATTTTTTAGCAATCAGCAGTGTCTGATAAACGGTTTCCAATCAACAATCCTATCTTTAAAGAATGAAACGGTTACCGTTATTTTTATTTATTCTGCTGCAGGTAAATTTTATTTTTAGTCAGCAAACAGGTGCTGCAAAAAATTATTTCCCCGCTTCTGAAGTATGGGAAAAACAATTACCTGCTTTATCAGCTTTTGATACTGCCAGGTTGAACGAAGCCATTCGATTTGCCATCAGCAATGAGAGTAAGAATCCCCGCAGCATGGAGCTGAACCATTTAAGAACATTTGGGAAAGAACCGTTTGGTGAAGCCATTGGTCCTTTTGCAGACCGGGGTGATGCTACCGGTATTATTATCCATAAAGGATACATCGTAGCTGAATGGGGTGAACCATCACGGGTGGATATGACACATAGTGTAACCAAAAGTTTTTTATCAACCTTGGTTGGCCTTGCAGTTGACAAAGGGCTTATTAAAAATGCAAACGATACTGTAGCTAAATATGTGAATGATGTTCAACTATACCGTCCAGGTTCGGCAGGATTACATTTTATTTATCCATTTGAATCAGCACATAATAAACAACTAACCTGGGAAACGATGCTTCGCCAAACCAGTGATTGGGAAGGAACGTTGTGGGATAAACCTGATTGGGCAGACCGGCCTGATAAGGATAGTACCAAATGGTATAACCGTGAAAGAAATAAACCCGGAGCAGTATTTGAATATAATGATGTACGGGTAAATGCGATGGCATTGGCAACAACTATTGTCTGGGGAAAAGCATTGCCCGAAGTACTGCAGGAAAATATTATGAACCCTATCGGTGCATCTTCTACCTGGAAATGGGAAGGCTATAGAAATTCATGGATTGAATTGGACCATAAGCCTATCCAATCAGTTAGTGGCGGCGGGCATTGGGGTGGCGGTATGTTCATCAATGCCTATGACATGGCAAGGTTTGGTTTACTCACTTTGCACAAAGGCAATTGGGATGGGAAGCAACTTATATCTCAAAAATGGATTAGTCAATCGCTTACACCCACCACTGCCAATCCGGAATATGGCTACATGAATTTTTTTCTGAATACGGATAAAAAATTTCTACCCGCTGCACCTGTTACTGCTTTTGTACATATAGGCAACGGCACAAACATTATCTATGTGGACCCTGAAAACGATCTGGTAATGGTGGTGCGATGGATAGATAATAATGCGCTAAAAGAAATGGTGAAGAAACTATTGGAGTCACTGAAGTAAATTATCGCTTACCCATTTTTCATTCCTGTAAATTGCGTTTAACTTCTTACTAATGTCATTATATATCGCTTCATTAAACTCCGGCAGCAATGGTAACTGCTATTACATCGGCAACGAAAACGAAGCCGTGCTGGTAGATGCCGGTATCAGCTGCAGGGAAATAGAAATACGGATGAAGCGGCTGGGGTTAAACATTGAGAAGTTAAAAGCCATTTTTATATCTCATGAGCATAAAGACCATATTAGTGGTGTTACTGTTCTATCAAAAAAATATCAACTACCTGTTTTCATTACAGACGGAACACAGAAAAATGGAAAAGTAGGGTTAGAGAAAAGACTGGTGAACCGTTTCAAAGCCAATGAAACTGTTCAAATAGGTAAGCTAATCATTACAGCTTTCAAAAAGTTTCATGATGCAGAAGATCCTCATAGTTTTATTGTCGCATCTGATGTTATCAAAATAGGGATTTTTACTGATATCGGAGTTGTATGCGAACAGGTTATTCACCATTTCAAGCAATGCCATGCTGTTTTTCTGGAGGCAAACTACGATGAAGACATGTTGATAAATGGCAACTATCCGTATTATCTTAAAAAACGAATTACGGATGGAAACGGGCATTTATCCAACACCCAGGCCCTCGAACTTTTCCGCACTCACAGGCCTTCTTTCATGAGCCATCTTATACTGTCACATCTTTCAAAAAATAATAATAGCCCGGAACTGGTCAGGGATCTTTTCAGTAAATATGCGACCAAAACCCTGACTATCGTGGCTTCCCGTGATGAAGAAACAGAAGTATATCATATTAGCAATGAAAAGACAGCCCGAAAATCTGTCGGCAAAAAGAGCCGCACTGCACAAAAACAGCTTTCTCTTTTTTAATAAATTCTGCAAAAAAACCAGGATTATCCGATAGGAAAAAAAGGACTGAAAGGGCTTTGCTGCAATATGAATAATAACAATATAGGTTGTATATTAAAAAATCCTTATTTTTATGCAATAAATTCTTACTTTTTAATACCAACTTTTATGAAAAAGAAATTTTTACTATTAGGCCTGTTTTTTTCTTTTAGTTATGTTTTATCCGCCCAGACTTACAGATACAACTTTAATAACGATTTTACTGAAGCAGGTGCTATTGGACCAACCTTGACAGAAGTTTTAGATCTGGGTTGCCCGGGTCCACCCGCAGCTGGTGCATATTCTAGTCAGGTTATTAATCTGCTTAGTGGCACCTGTGGAAGCGCTACACCAAAAACAGCTTTTAACTTTAACGCTGGTGGCGGGATAGCCTTTCCAAATGCCAGTTTTATTAATGGTGGTCTTACCGCAAATTATACTATTCATCTCTTATTTAAATTCAACACTATACCTCTAGCTGGCTCAAATGTTTATAAACGAATTATTGACTTTTCGGATGGTGTTAGTGATAGGGGGTATTATAATGTGGATGAATCCTATACTGCCTATGCACCGGGTCCACCTCCAGGATTCATTTATTTTAACTTAAGTTATCCATTTGCATCAAATAAGTTTACTCTTTGTACCGTTGTTCGTGATGGTGCAACTAACCTGGTATCACTTTATTACAACGGAGTGTTGTTTGCAACAACAAATGATGCCTCCGCTGAATTTGTTCCAACAACATCAACCACACCCATTACTTTTTTCAGAGACGATCTTACTGGTTGTGAAGTTGGTGATGGCAGTATAAAATATCTTTCTGTTTCTAATGCTACTTCAACCGCTTTACAAGTTTCAAACCTGTTTACCAGTCTTTGTTCAGCTACTCTTCCTTTACGAATGATTGATTTTTCTGCAAACAGTCAGACTGATAATTCAGTTTTATTAAACTGGATAACAGACAATGAAGAAAACACCAGCCGTTTTGAGCTTGACCTGCTACTGTAGCTTCGCTCATGCGCAATACATTATAGTAGTAGCCTTCATTTACGTTTCCATCCGCATCTTTAAAATGAATAATATTGGCATGTATGTAACCAATCATGTTGTAGTCCTGTAAGCCTTGCTCGTTTATTCTGCCGAGCGGATGAATAATCACTACAACAATTGCATCATCAAAAAAATTAGAAACCGATTCGGGAAATTGATGGAAGTAACTCATGAAAGTGAGTTTGCCTTCTCCTTTTTCGTTTACATGTTTTTCGGGCACGCTTAATACTTCTTTACACTCGCTGAAAAAATAAGCGGCATCATCGCGCAGTTTAAAATTCTTCAACACCGGATTGATATCCTCCATCATTTTAATAGGAAAGGCAAGCATCACTAAATCCTGCTCGAATTTATCATCGCACTCTATAGGGCGTTGAGTGTATTCAATTTCACCGGTGGCGGCATTCTTACCGGTAATGTTGTAGTAGTGTCGTTGTTT
>JANMFO010000144.1:0-8983 GCA_031374245.1 Chitinophagaceae bacterium
TTAGTTACGTCCTTCGTCTTGTCTGTTATCTCCGCCGCCTTGCTGTCCTTCAGGCTTCGGCATCAAAATCTTTCTCGACAATTTGAATTTACCAGATTTAGGATCCGTACCAATCAGTTTCACTTTCATTACATCACCTTCATGTACCAATCCTTCCAGTGTTTCCAAACGCTTCCAGCTTACTTCGCTGATGTGCACCAATCCTTGCTTGCCCGGCATAAACTCTACGAATGCACCGAAAGGCATGATTGATTTTACCACGGCTTCATATACATCACCTACCGATGGCACAGCAGTAATTCCTTTAATCCAGGTTACTGCTTTGTCAACACCTTCTTTCTTGGTACCGAAGATGCTGATTTCACCCATATTATTTTTCTCTTCGAGGTTAACAGTAGTTCCAGTTTCTCTTTGTATTTCCTGTATCACTTTACCACCTGGCCCGATTACAGCACCAATAAATTCTTTGTCGATAAACAACTTCACCATTCTAGGTGCATGTGGTTTCACATCATTTCTGGCAGCTGGTATGGTTTCATACATCGCATCCAGAATATGCAAGCGGCCTTCTTTAGCTTGTGACAATGCTTTGCGCATTACATCCATGCTAAGGCCGTCAACTTTAATATCCATTTGTACACCGCAAATACCATCACGGGTTCCTGTTACTTTAAAGTCCATATCGCCCAGATGGTCTTCATCACCTAAGATATCTGTCAATACAGCGAATTGGTCGCCTTTGCTTATCAAACCCATTGCCACACCCGAAACGTGTTTTGGAATAGCAATACCTGCATCCATCAAGGCTAATGAACCTGCACAAACAGTTGCCATCGAAGATGAACCGTTTGATTCAAGGATATCACTTACGACACGAACAGTATAAGGAAAATCACCGCCCGGCATCATTTTCTTTAATGAACGCATGGCCAGGTTACCATGACCAACTTCACGACGGCCAACACCTCTCATCATCTTTACTTCACCAGTTGAAAACGGCGGGAAATTATAGTGTAAATAGAATTTAGAATAGTCAGAAACCGCTGCGCTTTCTAATAAAGTAGCATCTAACGGAGTTCCTAAAGTAACAGTTGTAAGCGACTGAGTTTCACCTCTTGTAAATAACGCTGCGCCGTGTGGAGAAGGCAATACATCTACTTCCATATTCAAGCCACGAACTTCATCCAGCTTACGGCCATCCAAACGAACTTTGTCGTTCAAAATCATATCCCTAACCACATCATATTGTAAATCGGCATAATACGTCTTAGCCCATTTCTTCACATCTTCTGGCAGACTTCCACCTTCTTCTTTAATGTATTCCTTTTTCAGGTACTCCATCAGTTCATCCTGGATCGCTTTGAATTTGTCCGAACGGTCATGTTTGGCTAAAGCACCTTTTGCTACAGCATACACTTTCTCTTTTCCAAATGCAGTTACTTTCTCTCTCAGTTCTTCATTATGCAACGGCTTTGCGTAATCTCTTTTGGTAGTAATGCCTTTCAAGGCTCTCAATTCTTCCTGTGCTTTTACCTGTACCCGGATTGCCTCATGGCCAATCTCAATTGCTTTGATAAGGTCTTCTTCCTGGCACTCTTTACCCTCACCTTCCACCATCATAATGTTCTTGTTGGTAGCAGCAATAATAAATTCAAAATCAGCAGTAGCTAATTCACTACGGAATGGGTTTATTACATATTCGCCATTAATGCGGGCAACACGAACTTCAGAAATAATTTCCATGATAGGAATATCTGAAACGGCCAATGCAGCAGATGCAGCTAAACAAGCCAATGCATCAGGCATTACTTCAGTGTCGCTGCTGATTAGTGTAACCAGCACCTGTACTTCGCACAGATAATCTTCAGGAAACAATGGACGAAGAGCCCTGTCTATTAAGCGGCTCGTTAAGATTTCATAATCATTCAATCTCGCTTCTCTTTTGAAGAACGAACCTGGAATACGACCTGCAGAAGCAAACTTTTCCTGGTAGTCCACTGACAATGGGAAAAAACTCTGACCTTCTTTTGGTTCTTTGTTAGCAACAACAGTTGCAAGGATAACACAATTGCCCTGGCGAACAGTAACTGAACCATCGGCCTGGCGGGCCAAACGGCCTGTCTCAATGATAACCTCACGGTCAACACTTATCGTAAATATTGATTGTAATTGTTGTGAAAGCATACGTTTAAATGTTTGAAGTTTGAGGTTCGATGTTTGAAGTCAAAGCACCCAAACTGTTTGAAGATAAATTTTATTGACCCGGCTGCATTGCTACTATCATCGTCCCTTGCGTCGCATTCATTATCGTCTGGTAATTCTACTGAACATTTTCCAAGAGCAAGAAAGAACAGAAAAAACTGATAGTCTAAAAACAGTTATTCCCAACATCAGGAAGAAGTTGGGAATAATCGTTTATGAAGATTTGATTCTTTCGTAAGAAACCTTGAATGAAACGACTCTTTCCTAACTCCCCTTTAAGTTTGGGGCGTCGTTTTTATTTTCTTAATCCGAGTTTCTCAATCAACTGGCGATAACCAGTAAGGTTATGCTTCTGCAGGTAGTTCAATAAACGTTTACGTTTACCAACCATCTTCATCAGGCCGCGGTGAGTAGAGAAATCTTTTTTGTTTTGTTGCAGGTGTCCGCTGATTTGAGTGATTCTTTCAGTAATCAGGGCAATCTGGCCTTCAATAGAACCAGTGTTAGTAGCAGCACCAGCGAAGGTTGTAAAAATTGTAGCTTTTTTCTCTTTTGTAAGTGGCATCTTTTAATTTTTTAGAATTTCATCTTTGTTTGTCATCCGATTATTTCGGCGGCAAAGGTAAGGCAGTTTAACGTACTGGCAAAGGCTTTTCCCAGCTATTTTTGCCATTTTACACCTCATCTTAGCTGGTTTTCAAGGCTTAACTTATTTTTGTCCTCATGGAATTATCCACAGACACTAAAAACATCCTCGGACTTCATCTTCCAACCGACCCCCGTTGGGTGAATTTAGCCGAAAAATCACTGACAGACATCCTGACTGACCATGCCTATTGTGAGCAAAAGGCTGCTCTTACCTGCATTTCGCTTATTCAACGATACAGCGACAGGGAAAAGATGGTGGTCGAACTCTCTCCTATCGTTACCGAGGAATGGGGACATTTTAGACTGGTGTTAGCCGAACTTCATAAACGAGGATTGAAATTAGGCAAGCAGCGAAAAGACGAATATGTAAACGGCCTGTTGCTTTTTCAAAAAAAGGGTGGACATATCGATGACCGTTTTCTTGACCAGATGCTGACAATGGCTTTAATAGAAGCCCGGAGTTGTGAACGATTCAAACGATTAAGCGAAGGGTTGAATGACGAGTACATGCAAAAATTTTACCGCCGCTTTATGGAAAGTGAAGCAGGTCATTATACGCTGTTTATCGAACTGGCAGAAACCTATCTTGATAAAGACAAAGTTCGTAACCGCTGGGCCCAATGGTTGCAGCATGAAACTGATATTATAAAAAATCTTGACGTTCGGGGTGATAGAATTCATTAATATATTCATCAAAATTTCCCGCAAACGATTGTAACAACTCCACAAAAGAAATAGACTTATTTTCATTCTTCAGTGTTTACCGATGAATGAAGAAATCCCCAAAGAGGTTTTAGAAATTTTTACTGCCGGCCTTCCCGACCATTCGGCGGGAGAAATAACAGTTGAAAGAATTGGTGGTGGATTAATTAATCAATCTTACAAAATCACCTTCCAGCATAAATCAGATTTTCTATTACAGCAGCTTAATAAAAACGTTTTTGCAAATCCACAAGATGTACAGGAAAATTACCTGGCCATCTGGCAATATGCTGAATTTGAATTTACAGGCCTTCGGTTACCCTCACCAAAATATTGCGGAAGAAGTGCTACTCTTTTTATAGATGAGAAAAAAAATTACTGGAGAGCCTTTGAGTTTATTGATAATGCAAATATGCTGTTGGTTGCTAAAAAACCCTCACAGGCAAAAGCAACTGCTAAAGCCTTTGCAAAGTTTACTGCCGCTTTCGATGAATTTAATGTGCAATCATTAAAAACTGTTATTCCGGATTTTCATAATCTTAGTTTCCGTTATCAGCAATTTGAAGAATCGCTAAATACAGAATTATATGAACGAATGGCAAAAGCATTACCGTTCATTAATGAATTAAAGCAAAGAGAACGGTACAAACATTTCTATGAAAATATTATTGGGTCTGATGAGTTCCTGCAACGGGTGATGCACCACGATGCAAAAATTGCCAATATACTTTTCAGCAAAGAAAGTGGCAAAGTAATTTGCCCCGTTGATTTTGATACGGTAATGCCGGGTTATTTCTTTTCCGACCTGGGTGACATTATCAGATCAATGGCGTGTAGTCATGATGAAAACAGTATTGAATTTGTTAACATTTCAATCCGGAAAATATTTTATGATGCGATTATCGAAGGTTACCTGTCAGTAATGGGGAAACAGCTGACAGCCTCAGAAAAGAAATACATACACTATGCCGGGTTATTAATGATATATATGCAGGCCCTGCGGTTTCTCACCGATTATCTTACTGGAGATATTTACTACCTTATAGAATATCCGGAGCAAAATTTAAACCGGGCAAAAAACCAATTCGTACTATTGAAAAAACTGGAAGAGTTCTTGAGCACTGAATATAATTTTTTTGGTTAAACCCAAATTGCAGTACTTTCAAAAAACCATGCATCCAGCTCAACAGGTTTGTTTTAAACATAAAACAGGGGAAGAAATTTACCTGTTTACATTGCACAATAGCAAAGGAACTGAAGTTTCTATTACAAACTATGGTGCCATCATTACTGCATTCAAAATAAAAAATGCGGACGGAGTATTGAATAATATTGTACTTGGTTTTGATAAAGTAGAAGATTATTTAGCCGATGATTACCAAAAACAATACCCATGGTTTGGCTGTGTTGTAGGCCGCTATGCCAACCGGATAAAAGATGGTTCTTTTAAGATTGACGGAAATGAATATCATTTAACAAAAAATAAAGGTAATGATACACTACATGGCGGAGCCGAAGGATTTGATAAAAAAGTATGGCAATTAGCAGGCATTGGCGGAATGCCAAACCCTTTTCTTGAATTAAAATATATCAGCCCAGATGGCGAAGAAGGTTTTCCCGGAAAACTGGAAACAACTATTCGTTTTGAACTTACTGAGAAAAATGAATTGAGTTATGAATATATAGCTACTTGTGATAAGCCGACTGAAATTAACCTTACTCGTCATGAATATTTTAATCTGAATAATAGTAAGGGAAGCATCCATGAACAGGAAGTAAGAATTTATGCCTCAAAGATTTTGGGACAAGACAAGAACCTGGTAGCAACCGGAAAAGAAATATCAGTCGGGGATACAGCATTTGATCTAAGAGAATTTCATCAGATTGGTGAAGGATTGAAGTTGATTGATGAATACGATACGAGTTATGTAATTGATAAAAAAGATAGTTTACTGGTAGCTGAAGCACGGTCATTACAATCCAACATTCATTTACAGATTTATTCTACCGAACCGGTTGTACATTTTTACAGTGGCAAATGGATTCCTTCAATAAAAGGGAACAACGAAGAGCAATATGGCTCTTTCTCTGGCTTTTGTTTAGAAACACATAAGCATCCTAATGCAGTAAATATTCCAGATTTCCCTGATACTATTTTAAGGCCGGGGGAAACTTATTATCACAAAACGACGTATACAATAATCATTTAGTCTTTCTTTTTCAACTTTTCATCCATTTCGTTTGGGCCATATATTCTGGCAAAGAAAATTTCCAGCCCTATTTTTCTTCTGATGTATTCTGCTAAAACAATTCCGGCAATTGCTCCAATAATCAGTAAAGGAATAAAAAAATCTATTTTATTATTCCAAAGACCTATTAAACCAAAAAGAATTACGGGAGCTGCAAAAGCCTGTAACCAAAAAATAATCCGGATAAACCACATATAAATCAGGTTTGAGAAAAATAAACCAACTCTTCTTTTAAATTTAAAAAAGGAAATCTATCCTGCAACTCTTTTGCTTTCTCAAAGTGTACATTTAAAAATTGTTTATGAGCTTTCGTTTCTGGTTGAAAAGCTTTATGCTTCCTTGCTATCACAATTTTCTTTACTTCCTGCATTAATTGCTGTGATGGTTCATCAATATAAGTACTGGTAAATCTATCCATTACAAATTCGGTTGCCATATAATTAGGATGAACAAGGTCAATATCATAAAACCTGTAGTCCCTGAGTACATCAATTACTAATTCATAAGCCGGAAAATAATTTGCCGATTCTACGATAGAGCCCTTACGGACAAATTTATTAACGAGATGATGCACTGCTTCAATCAATCTTGCTTTGCTGCGATTATTCTCCACTACCCCATCCCTGATATGACGAACAGGGCTTACTGTAAATATGATTTTCAATGCCGGATTAAAACCAAGCAACTGATTGCAGCAATCTTCAAGCATTTTTACTGTCTCATCAATTTCAAGTAAGTATTTGTCAAACCATTTTGCAGGTGCCCGGTGACAATTAGCCACTCCTTCACCCAAAGCACTACCAGCCATATCAGCTTGCGCAGTTAAACGGTAAGAGAACGATGACCCTAATGTGATAATCAGCCAATCTGTCTCTTTCAAAAAATCATGTGCCTGCTGTTGTGAGTTATTAATAATACGAACTGCTTCCGTTGCATCTATATTCGAAAATCTTGAATGGTGTTGCCAGCTGTTCCAAATTTCATTCAATTGAAAGAGGTCGGCCTCTGTATATTTTTTATTTTGAATGTAAGAAAGCAAGCTTTTACAAACACTATCCGGTCCAAAAAGTATTCCATTGGGATTTTGAAGAGCAGAAAATTTTAAATCGGCAAGTGCATTGCCAATATGCTCCGTAAAGCAAGAACCAATCAACATTATTTTATCCTGGTATGTAATCGGGTTTGCCGGTTTCTTCAAATCAATATTCAATAGTAAATCCATAGCGATTGCTTAAATGAAAATTTTTCCTGCTATACGAAGGCTTTCAGCCAAAGCTTCCTTATTCAATACTGTAAGCAGTTTATTTTGTTCAAAATAGTTTATCATCAACTCACTGTCCATATTTCCTACCAGTTCATCATCTGCCATCGGGCAACCACCAATACCTTTCAATGCCCCATCAAAACGTTTGCAATCCGCTTTTACAGCCGCAGTTAATTTTTCTTCCCAGTTTTGAGGTGTAGAATGTAAATGAACACCAATCTCAGTACCGGGTAACGATTCAACGAGATAACTTGTTATATCAAACACCTGCTCTGCTGTGGCAACTCCAACGGTATCGGCTAAAGAAATAATACTGACATCCATTTGTACCATCCTGTTTACCCATTCAAAAACTATTTCTTCAGAATAGCGGTCGCCATAAGGATTACCAAATCCCATTGAAATATAAACAACTAATTGCTTACCGGTTTTTATACAAAGATTTTGAATATCCTCTACCCGACCGAGCGACTCTTCAATAGATGAATTAGTATTTCGTTGCTGAAAAGTTTCAGAAACCGAAAAAGGAAACCCGAGATAAGTAATTTCATCAAATACAGTTGCTTCTTCCGCCCCCCTCCAGTTTGCTACAATCGCAAGTAACTTCGTACTCCCTGTTCCTAATTCAAGACTCCTGACTACGTCCCTTGTATCAGCCATTTGAGGAATTGCTTTTGGCGAGACAAAACTGCCAAAATCGATTGTATCAAAACCAACCTTCAGTAGTGAATTGATGTATTCAATTTTTTTTTCTGTAGGAATAAATTGTTTCCACCCTTGCATGGCATCACGGGGACATTCGATGAGTTTAATATGATTTAGGACTTGCATGCTGATTTTCAAAGCAAATTTAGGACTGTCTTTGGTTTGTCAAACTTATCAATCAAATAAGTTCTTAAAATTCATTTTTGCAAATACTGCAAAAAACTATCCGGGCAAAATGAATTTGTTCTGAATAAACTTATAAATATGGGTCAGTAAGCAGGGATTTGCAATTTCTGCAACTCCAGCTTGTATAGCTGCAAAATTCAATTAGCAATCTCTTTTACACAGAACTAAGTTTGAATAGTCAGTTGCCAAAACAACTTAATCGGGGCCTTAAAAAAAGTAGGAAATACAATAAACCATTAAATACTTAACCATAAAATTTATAGTTATGAAAAAGACGCATCAATACCTAAGTTTCTTATCTATCGTAGTTGGAACAATTTTTAGTCTCAGTTCCTGCTATGTAGGCAGTGGCGTTCCCTATGACCCATATCTTGTATCTGAAAGAAGGCAGAAAGAGAATTTTTATTATATCCCTTCTGCACCGAATACACCGTTGCATTCCCAAAAAAATGACTTGAATTTTTCACTGATGGGCACTTCTGATTCAAAATATTCGGGAGGTGATGTACAGGCATCTTATATGCCCGGAAAACATGTGGGCATCATGGCCAGTTATTCTTTTGCAAGCAGTAACTATAGTTATAGCGGTAATTCTGGTAATACAAAATACAACCGGTTTGAACTAGGCTCCGGTTTTGTAACCCAACTATCTAAAAATTGGCATTTTGAAACCTATGCAGGATTTGGAAACGGCAAAATTCTGAATACACACCATACAGGTAATTCAAAAATATCCCTTACTCATTTTTTCCTTCAGCCTGCCATTGCCGTAAGTAATGAAAATAAAAAAATCCAACTTGGATTTGTATCAAAATTTTCAGGAGTCAACTTCAATGTTGCAGATACTTTATTTAGTACTGGCCGGGAACCCTTTACTACAAGTCAGATAGAAGGTTTATATGCCAAACCTTTTCATATTATTTGGGAACCCGGCTTCGTATTCCGTGCGGGATGGAAAAATTTTCAATTCCATACGGGTTATTCTTTTTCAAGTGATTTAACAAACCCGGATTTGTACAGAGCAAAA
>JANMFO010000217.1:0-7680 GCA_031374245.1 Chitinophagaceae bacterium
TTGGTAGCGGCAGGGATGGCAATTCGGCTTTGAGCATTTCTACCAAAGAAAAAAACAGCCTGCCCCGAAAAGTTTTTGCCGAACCGCCAAGCCGGAACGATGCTTTTATCTGGCAGATAAGAAATTTTTTGGCCCAGGATCAGTTTGCTGAAGCAGCAAGTTTAATTGTTGCTTTAAGAACCGACCCTGTTTTCCCAAAACGTTTACATAATGATTTGGAAGAAGTACAGGCACTTTGGTTCTACAAACAAAACATGTGGGATAGTGCAGCCACACATTTGATTAATGCATTAGACAACGCCACAAGCAAACAGGAAAAAGCCAGATGGGAATACCTGGCAGCTCAACTTTACGAATTAGCTGGTAACTATAAAGAGTCAGAAAAATTTTATGCCAAAGTATCCTCTCACACCACCGATCCGGTAATGGATATTTATGCAAGGCTTTATGCTATCAGGGTAAATAAAGACGAAGGTGAAAAAACGATTGAAAAAAATGTAGCTGAACTGGTAAAAATGGCAAAGCGGGATAAGTATGCAGACTACCGTGACATTATTTATTATATGGCTGCTCAAATGCTGCTCGAAGGAAATGATATAGATGGAGCAATAGCATTGCTGTTAAAAAGTACACAGTATGCTGTCAGTGGCAATGAAGCGCAACGGAACAAAGCATTTTTACAATTAGCTGAATTATCGTTTGCCAAAAAACAATACCGCCCGGCTTATAATTTTTATGATAGTTTAAGGTTGGATGACCCGTCATTAAAAAATGTGGAGGCATTAACAGCCAGAAAAGAAATGCTGGGCAGGCTGGCTACCAGTTTTGAAATAATCGACCGGCAAGATAGTTTACAAAAAATAGCACTTTTGCCAGAAGAGGAACGCCGTGATTTCGTAAAGAAGATGGTAAAACAAATTCGTAAACAACAGGGCTTGAAAGAGGAAGCTCCTGTATCTGCAGGCTCTCCGTTTGCCACTACTACAGCACCTACCCTGTTTCCAACCGGAGAAACTAAAGGTGAATGGTATTTTTATAATACAACCTTCCGCACCACCGGGCAAAATGAATTTAAGAGCAGATGGGGCAACCGGGCAAACAGCGATAACTGGAGAAGAAGCGCAGCATTGGTTGTAGGTGTAAACACCACTACTACTACCACCCCGCAGCGGGATAATGAAAGCAAAGCAACAGCGACGAATCAATCGGGTGCCGATGTATCTTTTGATGGATTGTTTGGTAACCTGCCCGTTACCCCCGAACAATTAAAAACCTCCAATGATTCCATTCAGCAAGCAATGTTTGTGCTGGGTAGAATATATGTGCAGGAAATTGAAGACTGCCCGGCTGGCACTGAAACTTTTGAAGAACTACGCAGCCGTTTCCCGCAATTTGAAAAAATGGATGAAGTACTTTTCAATCTTTATTACTGTTATAATAAAAACGGAGAACCGGCTAAAGCGATAGCTATAAAAAAATTAATGAGTGAAAAATATGCAACGAGCAATTTCACCACTATTGTAACTACCGGCAAAAACCCTAATTCTGCTTCTGCAAATCCTGATGCTACAAGAACCTATGAAAAAATTTACGACCTGTTTATTGAAGGAAATTTTGACCAGGCCGTAGCACAAAAGAAAGTTGCCGATAAACAGTATGGCAAAAACTTCTGGACACCACAGTTGCTTTATATAGAAGCTGTATTTTATATCAAACAAAGAGATGACGGAGCTGCTATTTCTGTTTTAAATTCTATCGTTTCCCAGTTTGCAAATTCGCCGCTTGCTGCTAAAGCCGCAACCCTGCTGGATGTACTAAGCAGGAGAAACCAGATTGAAACTGAATTAAGGAATCTTGTAGTTAACCGTGCTGCAGGTGATACGGCTACCAATAAACCTTTACCACCTATTGTAAAAATAAATCCGCCAGTGCGGGATACTGTTTCTATTGTTAAAACAACGCCGCCACCTGTAACTAATAATAATCTTCCCCAAAAAGATACAACCGTTACAAAACCTTTACCCCCTGTTGCTACAGCATTCACTTACACTCCTGATGCTGCACATTATGTAGTGCTTATATTAAATAAAGTTGACCCTGTTTTTATAAATGAAGCTAAAAATGCCTTTATCCGCTACAACAAGGATACTTATTATAATAAAACTTTTACTGCTGAGTTATTTGAAGTGAACCCTGACAACCGTTTACTGCTTATCGCACCATTTAAAACTGCACTGGAAGCAATAGATTATATAGAAAAGACACGGCCTAAAACCGCAACAGAGATCCTTCCCTGGTTGAGGGGCGGCAAATACAGCTTCTCTATTTTAACCAACAGTAACTTTGAGATACTGAAAAACACCAAAGACATTGAGAAGTATAAAGAATTCATAAACCAGCAGTTACCGGGGAAGTTTTAACATTTTATCTCACCTTGAAATGCGGCAACGATTGTTTCAGGCTTTTGCAAAAAATTAATTGACAGCATACCACTGCTCTGAAGGATTTTCTTAATTTCGGTAATACATTTTTAAGATCTGATCTCATCCTGTTTAACCGGAACCACATACATCTATATGAAAAAAACAGTCCGCATTTTCTGGCGCATTTTTATTGGTGGCTTTATCGCATTTGTTGCTGTGATTATACTTGCCAATCTTGGTATATTTGGTAAAATGCCTACGCTGGATGATTTGGAAAACCCGTCCATGCTACAATCATCCGAAGTATACGCTGAAGATGGTACACTGATGGGTAAGTATTACCGTGAAAACGGTAACCGCAGTCTTGTAAAATACAATGATATTTCAAAACATGTAATTGATGCACTGGTAGCAACAGAAGATAAACGTTACTATAGCCACTCTGGTATTGATATGAAAGGTACGTTGCGTGCCGTTACATCTCTTGGTGGCAAAGGTGGTGGCAGTACTATTACACAACAATTAGCATTGGCACTTTTTAATCAACGGGCAACTAACAAAGCAATCCGTGTAATACAAAAAGTGAAAGAGTGGATTATAGCTATAAAGCTAGAGAAGAATTTTACCAAGCAGGAAATACTGGCATTATACCTGAATGCTGTTCCTTTCTCCGATAATATTTTTGGAATCAGGAATGCTTCAAGGGCTTTTTTTCAAAAAGAACCTGACAGACTTAATGTGGAAGAAGCGGCACTACTGGTAGGAATGATTAACGGCCCCGGTTTGTATAATCCCCGCAGAAATCCCAAAGCGTCATTAGACCGGCGCAACCTGGTGATTACACGGATGGAAGAGAATAGCAATATCTCTTCTGCCGAAGCAATGCGTTTAAAATCATTGCCCATCAAATTGAATTATAAAAAGATGGACGAAAACACCGGCTATGCTCCTTATTTCCGGGAAATACTGAAAGATGAAGTAAGAGCAGCATTGAAGGATGTAAAAAAATTAAATGGTGATTCGTATGACATTTACGATGATGGTTTGAAAATATATACCACTATCAATCCTTTTATGCAGCAATACGCTGAAGAGGGTATGGCACAGCAAATGGCTATGCTGCAACGGGGTATTGATGCAAGAGGTGATATGAAAACAGGTTCTATATGGAAAGGACATGAAAAAATATTAGAAAAAGCGATTAAAGAATCTGACCGGTGGAAAAACCTGGAAGAAGATGGATTAAGCGATAAAGAAATCAGGGCCAGCTTTGATGTAAAAGTGCCTATGAAAATATTTGCATGGAATGCGAAGAGAGAGAAAGATACCATTTTGGCCCCTTTAGATTCTATTAAATACCTGTTACAAATGGAACAGGCTTCTTTTATGGCAATGGATCCGGTTACTGGTGAAGTAAAGGCATGGGTAGGTGGTATTAGTTTTAAAACATATAAAAATGACCATGTCAACCTGAAAACAAAAAGACAGGTTGGTTCAACAATCAAACCATTTCTCTATACACAAGCGATGGAAGAAAGAGGTTTTACACCAGAAACAGAATGTGAAAATGTTGCCCAGTTTTTTCCGGGAAGCGGATGGGTACCTTCTGGCCGTAAATGCGGTGGCGGTTCTATGTCAATGGCTAATGCGCTGGCCTTTTCAAAAAACTGTGCGACTGCTTATATCATGAAACAAGTTGGGCCCCAACAGTTTTCTGATTTTCTTAGCCGGATAAGTATTCCGACAAAAGTAAAGCCATTCCCTTCTATTGCATTAGGCACTTGTGATCTTTCTATGTATGAAATGCTATGGGGCTATACCATTTTTGCTGGTCGTGGTTTTTCTACCAAACCTTATTCGATAAGCCGGATTGAAGATAGAAACGGTAATGTGATAAAAAGATTTGATTATAGTGTAAATAGAAAAGAAGCTATCAGTGAAATAACAGCATACACGATGGCCCGTATGATGCAGGGAACTGTAGACAAAGGTACTGCCCGTGGAATGCGTACAAGAGTAGGTGCAGCTGAAATGGGTGGCAAAACAGGAACAACAGATGACAATGCCGATGCCTGGTTTATGGGATATACACCACAGTTATTAGCCGGTTCATGGGTAGGCTTTGAATATACTTTTATGCGAAACCAGGGAGATGGTTCAAGAATTTCCCGGCCTATCACTGAATATTTTTTCAAAAAAGTATTGGCTGATAAAAAACTGGGTATTGAGAAGGATGCAAAATTTATAAAACCTGCTGAATTGGAAAATGAAATCAACAGTGCTGATATTCTTATCAGCGATTCTGATCCCAACCCTGCTGGTGAGGGTGAGGATCAAGGATCTGGCACAGAAGAAGATTATCAAAATGGCAACAATGAATATATTGGACCCGAGTCAACTCCGGTAAAAGAAGAAGATAATAAAATACCCAAGAAAGATACCATAACAAAAGCCCCGATTAAAAAGGATGATGATAATACGATTGGTTCAAAAGTAGAAGAGACAAAAAAGAAAAAGGGCTTACTAAAACGCTTGTTTGAGAAAAAAGAAAAAAATAACTAATTAAGTTATCGAAAAGGTTAAAGGGTTTTGCAGAAAAGCAAAACCCATTTTTGTTTACTACCCGGTTTGCTTTCTTTATCTTTCAACTACAAAATAATCATACATGGATTACATTGCCCTTGCGATAGCACCGGGTCTGGCCATTTGCCTTTTTATTTTTCATCGTGATGCTTATAACCGGGAACCAAAACTGAATATGATTGTCAGTTTTTTCTTTGGTGTACTAAGTGTAGTACCTGCAATTATTATTGAAACCTATTTCAAAAATTCTTTCGATGCCAGTATTACCGGTCTTGCCGTTCAGGCATTTTTTGTAGTAGCACTAACTGAGGAAGCCTGCAAATTTGCAGCCCTGCGCTTCTACTCCTACCGGCAGAAAAGCTTTGATGAACCCTTTGATGGCATTGTATATTCTGTAATGGTAAGCATGGGTTTTGCAACGCTGGAAAATATTTTCTATGTAACAAGTTCTGCTGAAGCAGGAAATGGCTACCAGGTGGCGTTGCTGCGTATGTTTTTATCTGTTCCTGCACATGCCACATTTGGTGTATTGATGGGCTATCATGTTGGCAGGGCAAAATTTAATCCGGCACGGAAAACACTATTGATGATTCTGGGTTTATTCTGGGCCACCTTCTTTCATGGCACTTTTGATACATTACTCTTCTGGCAACAATCTGCTGAAATGGAAAATTATATTTCTGATATTTTATTATTTGCAGGTGCTGTAGTTTCCTTTATTGTAGCATTGCGCCTTAGCTGGAAGCTTATTTATAAACACCGTTTGCTTTCACAACAAACATTTATGCCAACTGCCAGCCTCCGTCTCAGAAGGGCCTATGAAAAAGACATCCCGTTGATAAGAGATTTAACAATGAAAATATGGCCGCAAACCTATTCCACTATTTTATCTGCAACACAGATTGACTATATGCTGGATATGATGTACAGCGAAACTTCATTACAAAAACAGATGAAAGAAAATCATGAATTTATTATTGTAAATGACGGGACTGAACCAGTAGGATTTGCTTCATTCAGTTTACAGGAACCGGGTGTATACAAATTGCATAAAATATATGTGATGCCACAAAACCAGGGAAAAGGAACGGGCAGGTTTGTTATTAATGAAATACTGAAAGCGATAATAATAAAAGGTGGAAAAGCATTACAACTGAACGTAAACCGGAATAACAGGGCAAAAGAATTTTATGAGAAGCTGGGATTTACTATAATCCGGCAAGAAGACAATGACATTGGTAACGGCTATCGTATGAATGATTATGTAATGGAAAAGAAAGTCGGAAGTCAACTGTAAAGCCCTGAAGCTTACAACCTATTCACAAAAGCAAGCTACTCCTTACTGAGTTTTCAGAACATTTTTGCAATCAAGATATTTGGTTGGGTCTACCTGTGTTTCGAAATCATACATAAGCAATTCAATCTTTCCTGCCGGTTTGGTAAATCCAATGGTCTGCCCTTCTTTCAGCGACTCGTTTCGACGCACTATTACTTTTTCTAAACCTGTGTACCAGAAATAATATTCCTTGTCTTTATACTTGCAAAACATTACTACTTCCCATTTCCCGCCGTCATCTTCATTTTGCACCACATTGGTAACTCTTGCGTTCGTACAGGCTTTTACTACAGTATCAGGAATACTTGCCAGCACAATACACAAATCTGGCGGGTCAAATTGAATCGCATTTCTAGGTGGAGGAACTACTATAGCATCATTTAACGGGCATACCAACCGTATGCCATCATTTTGCGCTATCAGGCTGTATGGAAGCACCAATGCTACCAGTAATGACAGCTTAAGCAATCGTTTCATAGAAAGTTTTTATCAGGATTTGTGGATATTCAACTTCTTCGCCATCTCTCCATCCATCACATCTGCCGAAATACCATAGCCATTTACCAACACTCCCTTCTTACCGTTTGAAGATTCAATGCCATACACCACCGCTTCATCAGAAGGGTCAGTATTACCTTCAAACCGATACACTTCAGTAATCTCAAAATCATTTACATCAAATTTATCTCCATGACAAATAAGACAGTTTTCCTGCAGGTTGAAATCAAGATCAAAACCTCTTTTCTTAAGGTCATTCACTGCTTCAGACAAAGTATCATATGCGTACATTTTTATAACGTTTTACTTATAATAAAATTATTCCCCATCCATTAAATAAAGATTGACAATAAGAATGGCATTTAACCAAAAACTAACTGGTGTGTTTGTTTAATGATACCCATTACAAATATGCTTTGAACATGCCCCATATTTTCAATCTGGCTTAGTTTATTTACATGAAAATCATGGTAAGCATTCATATCTTCACACATTACCTTCAGCATAAAATCAAATTCACCAGAAATGGTATAGCATTCCACCACATCCGGCATTAACTGAATGGCTTTTACAAATTTTGTACCAGCAGTTTTATTATGTTCTTTTAATGATACGTAGCAGATAGCAATCAGGCTTTTCTTTACCTTAGTGTGATCTACTAATGTTGCATACTGTTTTATCACTCCATTGGCCTCCATCCGCTTAATCCGTTCATGCACCGGCGTTGTACTCAGGTGTATTTTGTCAGCAATTTCTTTCACTGTCATCCTTGCATTTTGCTGCAACAGATTTAGTATTGACAGGTCTTTAGCATCCAATACAATATCGTAGATAGCTGTT
>JANMFO010000267.1:0-5939 GCA_031374245.1 Chitinophagaceae bacterium
TGATTGCCGGAATTATACTTGGTGCCATCGGAGGTTACCTGTACTGGCAGCAAATCGGATGCAGCAGCGGCACTTGTGCTATCACTTCCAAATGGCATAACAGTACTGCGTATGGTGCGTTGATGGGTGGGTTATTGTTCAGTATTTTTAAAAAAAAGAAAAATGCAGACAACAAGCAATAAGAGAGAGAGCTTTGGCGAAATCATTAACGGTAACACACCTGTACTCGTTGATTTTTCTGCGGAATGGTGTGGACCTTGTAAAATGATGAAACCGGTTTTGGAAAAATTGCATCAGCAAATGGGTGATAAGGTTCGCATCATTAAAATTGATATTGACAAAAGCCCTGAGGCAGCCAATGCTTACCAGGTGCAAAGTGTGCCGACGCTGATTTTATTTCATAAGGGAAAATCATTGTGGCGACAATCAGGTGTTATGCAGGCAAACCAATTAGAAACAATCATCCAACGATACACAACCAACCAATAAAATGTCAGAAAAAAAAGTGAACCGGGGTTACATATCATCTACACTCGGTTGCCATTGCCCCCGTTGCCGGGAAGGAAAATTATTTCAGCATCCGGTAACAATAAGCTTTAAGAAAAATATGCTGATGAATAAAGAATGTACCGTATGTGGGCAAGCCAGCGAAATTGAAGTAGGCTTTTATTATGGTACCAGCTATGTCAGCTATGCACTTACTGTTGGTTTAAGTTTAGTGAGTTTGGGAATTTGGGCATTAACGATTGGACTTTCTACGAATGACAACCGCTTTTTTATCTGGATGGGAGTAAATGCCGCATTATTGATATTGCTACAACCCTGGTTAATGCGCATCAGTCGTAGCCTTTGGATATCGTGGTTTGTAAAATTTGACCCGGATTGGAAAGAACACCAGCCAATTGATTTTTCGGAAAGATTGAATCCTGATCAGGCAAATAACTGGTAAAATAAAACCCGACGCTGCAAAAAACAGCTCGGGTTAAGGCGGAGACTAAGGGATTCGAACCCTTGATACAGTTTCCCGTATACACACTTTCCAGGCGTGCTCCTTCAACCACTCGGACAAGTCTCCCTAAAGGGGTTGCAAAAGTAACGGTTCAATTTTCAGCAACCGAATAATTTTTCAGCATTTGCAGTAGTAATCGAAGCCACATCATCCATACTTATATTCTTAATGGTTGATAATTTTTCCACCACATATTTCAAATAAGAAGGCTCATTTCTTTTACCCCTGAATGGAACCGGGGCGAGGTAAGGAGCATCTGTTTCCAGCACAATATTTTCAAGATTAATACTTTTCATTACTACATCAAGGCCGGAATTTTTGAAGGTTAGTACGCCGCCTATTCCAAGATAAAAGTCCAAATCAATGACCTGTTGTGCCTGTAAAAGATTGCCTGAAAAACAGTGAAAAACTCCTCTCAGCTTTCCTTTTTGATGTTCCGCCACCACTTTAATACACTCATCTGTGGAGTTACGGGAATGAATAACAATGGGTATGTCAAAGTGCAAAGCCCATCCAATCTGCTCATGAAAAGCAAGGTATTGCTGATCAGTAAAAGCTCTATCCCAGTAAAAATCCAGTCCAATCTCCCCTACTGCGATGAATTTTCGTTGGTCGAGGTAATCTCTCGCTATTTTTAACTCTGCCTGGTAATCTTCTTTTATGGAACATGGGTGAACCCCCATCATGCTGAAACACTTGCCGGGGTTCCCATTTTCAACCCGAAGCATTTGCTTATGGGTAGCAGAATCAATGGCTGGTAATAAAATTTTACTAACTCCCTCTTTTTCAGCCCTTTCAAGCATTAAAGAGCGGTCAATATCAAATTCTGGAACATATATATGAGAATGCGTGTCTACCAGGGTCATTATCAACGATATTTGGCTACAAAACTCAGCAAAAAATTGTAAGAAAGCGTTAAACTTTAACCAATAAAACCCGTCCTATCCCCGTTAAAGTATAAATGTTCTAAAACTATAGTTATGAAACTCAGGTTTAAATCCAGCCAGCTTATTCCGCTCACCTTCCTTTTCAGCCTGTTACTGATTGTTTCTTGCCAGCGGGAAAATAGTCAAACTATGACTGAAGAACAGCAGCAGCAAGAGGCTTCTATAGTTTCCAGCGAATCGGATGCTGAAGCCGAAATCGTCTTTAACGATGTTTTTGATGATGCTATGGGAGTAAATGATGAAGTGGGCTTGGAAGGATGCGGAACCCTGAACAGGCTTAACCCTTGTTATACAATTACAATAACCCGCCTGAACCCGCCTGATGCCTTCCCGGTAAAAGTGGTAATTGATTTTGGAGCCGGCTGCCGTGGATTGGATGGACATTACAGAAAAGGAAAAATAATTACAGAATATACCAACCGCTTATTAGTTCCGGGTGCATCCGCTACAACAATATTCGACGGTTTTTATATAGATACCATCAAAGTGGAGGGAACCCACAAAATTGCTAATACCAGTTCTTCCAATACCACCCGTCAGTACACTGTTGATGTAACCGATGCAAAACTGACCAAGCCTAGTGGCAACTATGTTCAATGGCGCAACCATAAAGTCATTACTCAGATTGAAGGTCTGACTACTGTTTCCTTCCTTGATGACATATTCAGAATTGAAGGTTCGGCCAGTGGCAAAGTAAAAAGAGGTGATTTACTGGTAGCCTGGGAGTCAAATATCATCGAACCATTAATTAAAAAGTTCAGCTGTCGCTGGATTGTGAAGGGGAAAATAAGAACGGTTCGGGTAAATACAGCCGCTAACGGTCCATGGATAGCTGTTTTGGACTTTGGGAACGGTACCTGCGACAACCAGGCCGTCATTACTATTAACGGAGTTTCCCGCCAAATTACTTTGCGGTAATTAAAAAATTATTATACCTTTAAACCAGTTTTCATAGGGTACGGATTAAAAACGGGCCAGGGTTTCTACCCAGGCCCTAACTTTTTTAACCCTTTGCTGTCGTTTAGACAGACCGATTCTGCCTCGCACTACCTGACGTTAGTCATTTTTTAATCCCTTCTTTTTACAGTTTTTCAAACCGGTAACCTTTATCTGATAGATTTTGTAATGCTTTCGGTAAAGTGTATTCCAGTAGTGGGTAAGCCTTTTCGCTATCATGAAAAACAACAATAGACCCTGCTTTTACATTTATTACTACATTTTTCAAACACTGCTCTTTACTAATTGTTCTATCAAAATCTCCGCTCAACACACTCCACATTATAATTTTTGGCTCTTTGTTCGTTATTACCGTAGTAATTTTGTTGGCCTGCGACTTTTTAATCCGACCATACGGCGGCCTGAATAATTCCGAATCGATGTAATTGGCAGCTTCTGCAATATTGTTGAGGTAAGCGTCATTACTTGTTTGCCAACCATTAAGATGATTTTGAGTGTGATTTCCGGTACGGTGTCCTTCAGCTAATATCCTTTTATAAATGTCCGGATACAGCATTACATTTTTTCCAATACAAAAAAAAGTGGCTTTTACATTATACTTTTTTAACTCATCTAAAACAAAGGGAGTTGCAACCGGATGTGGCCCATCATCAAAAGTGAGATAAATAATTTTTTCTGCGGTGTTGATATCCCACAGCCTGCCCGGATAAATTCTTTTCAGCCACCATGGACTTTTTACAAAGTAAGATTTACCCATTCCAATAATTCTTAAGATAAGAGGGTTTTTATTCCAGTTAGTTTCTGTTTGTTCAATAGTCATTGTAGTATTGAATTATTCAAAACTATGAAATTTAGAGCCGCCCCTTTAAGAGATGAGGGTTTATCTTTGCAGCCGTATGAGTAAAAAAGTAAGGGTTCGTTTTGCACCAAGCCCAACCGGTGGCCTGCACCTGGGTGGGGTAAGAACAGTTTTATACAATTACCTGTTTGCCAAAAAATATGGTGGCGATTTTTTGGTACGGATTGAAGATACTGACCAGAGCCGCTATGTAAAAGGTGCCGAAGAATATATTTTTGATACACTAAAATGGTGTGGGTTGGAACCTGATGAAAGTGTGCAGCATGGTGGCAACTATGGTCCTTATCGCCAAAGCGAAAGAAAAGCAACTTACCGTCAATATGCAGAGCAATTAATAAAAGATGGTCATGCTTATTATGCTTTTGATACTCCTGAAGATTTAGAAAAAATGCGGCAGAATTTTAAAACGGAACAAAATACTTCCCCGCAATATGATAATAACATCCGGATAAAAATGCGGAATTCATTAACGCTATCTGCGGATGAAACAGAAAAATTATTAGCGGAAGGAACAAAACATGTTATCCGGATAAAAATTCCTTTAAATGAAACGGTGTCTTTTACTGATATGATTCGTGGTGAAGTAAGTTTTGATACCTCGGTGGTAGATGATAAGGTTTTATTAAAAGCAGATGGAATGCCTACTTATCACCTGGCCGTGGTAGTAGACGATTATCTGATGAAAATCAGTCATGCTTTCCGTGGTGAAGAATGGTTGCCCTCTGCACCTGTTCATATTTTGTTGTGGAAATATTTGTTCGGTTTAGAGAATATGCCGCAGTGGGCACATTTCCCTTTGATATTGGGACCGAATGGAAAACTGAGTAAAAGAGATGGTGCTAAATATGGCTTTCCTGTTTTTGCTATGAACTGGACCGACCCGAAAACAAATGAACTAACTGAAGGGTTTAAAGAAAAAGGATTTTTACCGGAAGCATTTATCAACCTCCTGGCTCTGCTCGGTTGGAATGACGGAACAGAACAGGAAATTTTTACCAAAGAAGAATTAGTAGAAAAATTTTCCATGGAACGGGTGCATAGTGCCGGAGCAAAGTTTGATTATGAAAAAGCGAAATGGTTCAATCATGAATGGATAAAGAAGTCGGGAGTTGGGAGTCTGAAGTCAGGAGTAAAAACCTTGCTCGAACAAAAAGGTATTGTTTTTACAAAAGATTTCTTGTTAGATGAAGTAATAAACATTGTTAAAGACCGCTGTACATTTCTAACTGATTTTGTACCTCAATCTTTATTCTTCTTCAGAGCACCACAAACATTGGATGTGGATGGAGTGAAGCCTAAATGGAATGAGGATAAGAAAAACTTCTTCTTTGCGTACATTGAAAAGTTGGAAGGAAATATTAATTGGAATGTGGTTTCATTAGAAAATAGTTTTAAAGAATTGGCGTCTGAAAAAAGTATAAAACCCGGTGATTTGCTATTTTTATTTCGTATGATGCTGGTGGGTGGTAAATTTGGCCCACCGGTTTTTAATATTGCAGAATTGCTGGGAAAAACAGAAACGATTGCCAGAATAAACAAGGCAATAATTCTGTTTGGATAGCCGTTAAACTTCTTTGGCCCTCTTTTGTCTGAAATACCTATGAGAAAAATATTCCCGCTACTTTGTTTACCCTTTTTTATTGCCTGTAAGAAAGAATCTTCAACAAACCCTACGACTCCTGTTACAGTAGATAGTTCAGTAGTAACTGTTACCAACGGCTACGGAAGTGGTAAATATAAAGTGGGTGATACGGTTCATATTTTCAGTACTGCCTATACCGATAATCAATTGTTTGATGCCTGGAGCAGCACCGATCTCAGTTTATTAAATGGCCCATTGGAATGGCATACCTGGTTCATTGCACCTGCAAAAAATGTAAGCTTCACAGGAAATATAAAAAATATCACCGCAGTTACTCTGAATTTTGAACAAATAATGGGAAAAGACAGGCTGAAACCTGTTTACTATTTCTTTCCGGCAGGACATAAAGGATTTGTCCTGTTACTGCATGGTACCGGTGGAACTGCACAACATTTTGTAAATAGTTACGAATACAAGCAACTTATTAAAGACCTGGTGAGTGATAATTTCGGAGTGATTGTTACCGAAGCCGAAGAATCAACTACCGGTGTTGATGCAAATGGTGATGGTAAAATAAGATGGAAC
>JANMFO010000427.1:0-1993 GCA_031374245.1 Chitinophagaceae bacterium
GTTGGGTCGCAAACCAATTAACTAACTTGCAGTTTGGAACAACCTGTATCAGTATAGAAAAGGAGAATCAATTTTACCGGGTTAAAACCAGTAACGGCAGCTTCCTTACACAAAAAATCGTGTTTGGAACTGGCACCGTTCCTTTTGTTCCGGAACTAGGTCAAAAAAATAAATCAACTATTTTTCATTCTGCTGAATACATGTACAAAAAAGAGAATATAATTGAACTTGACAGTATTACTGTCGTAGGCAGCGGGCAAAGTGCCGCAGAAATTTTCTATGATTTACTGAACTGTTATAATGGGGAACTAAATTGGTTCACCAGATCCAACCGTTTTTTCCCGATGGATTATTCCAAACTAACCCTAGAAATGAGTACACCGGATTACATTGATTACTACTTTTCATTGCCGGAAAGGAAAAAGCAAACTCTACTCGCTGGACAGGATAGTTTATATAAAGGCATCAATCATTCACTCATCAGTGAAATCTATGATTTGCTGCTGGAAAAAAATCTACCCTATGAACCGCTGCATCCCAACTGTGAGCTGAAAAAAATAAACGATGATGGCTCGTTAACATTTCTTCATACAGAACTGGAAAAAACATTTGTTCATAATACAAGTGCCCTTATACTCGCCACCGGTTATCTGCCAATCGTCCCTGATTGCATCAAGCCACTCCGTCCTTACATTCAGTTAAATAACCAGGGTATATATAAAGCCAACCTGGATTATTCCATAGATGAGAACAAGAGCATCTTTATTCAAAATGCGGAACAATCAACGCATGGCTTTAATACATCCGACTTAAGTTTAGGGCCATACCGCAATGCAGTAATCTTAAATACAATCCTCGGATACGAACATTATAAAATTGAAAAAAATATAACATTTCAATCATTCGGTTTGCCAATAAGTCAAAGAGCTTCAAAAAAGGTTTAAAGGTTCTTATTTTCCTTCCATACGTTCCAACTTCATAATTCCACGCAGTTGTTCCAGCAACTGCACGGTTCGGTATATCCTGTCCTTTTCGATCTGGCAATGAATGATCAGTTTGGCATCACCATTACGGTAACGATGCATTTGCAAGCTATCTATGATAATATGCCGGTCCTGAAAAAACATAGCCAGCTTTTTAAGCGTTTCAACCGGATTTTCTATTTCCAGGACAAATGCACATGGCTTATTTACCATCTCAACAGTTAAATGAGTCATTATTTTCTGTTTGTTATCAAAACCAAACCCGCATTACTTCCCGCCTCCTTTTAGCATACTCATTATACATCTTATGCGCCACCAGCCCCCTCACTAACCAGTCATGTGTTGAACAAAACTTCTTATCCGAGTCATAGGTCATCATAGCACTTACTGGTTGCCAGTTTTTCGGTGCCTTAGTAAAGTAGCTTGCGTCCACATCATCCTTACCACTTTCAACATAGTTCACAAAGTCGCTATGCTTATCACAAAAGAATGCATACCGTTTCATTTCTTCCTGCCAGTAAGAAAATTCGTCCTCTCTTTTTTCCGGGACGAACAATAATGCTTCTGATATGATAGTGAAATATTGGATATACCCAGTAAACTGTGGCTTCACGATTTTAAAAAACTCAATTTCATTCAGGTCATCCGTAAACTCCGATGATGAAACCATTTGTTTTAATTTATCCCAATATTTATTTACTATCCAGAATCCAACCGCCGCCCTTTCTGCTTCTGGCAAATCAGTATCCTTGCTTTCTTTTATTTCTTCCAACATTTCATTATGCAAACTTTCAAAGGCCGGGTTCATATAGGCTTAAAGTATTTTTCCATGAAAACATATTCTCTATCTAATATTTCCTTTAACCGGACTAACAACTGCACTTTGTAATTTTTGGACATTGGCACATAATATTCACCAACTACTAATCTTCCTTTTCTTACACCGTCCATATGTCTCAGGGAAACAATATGGGGTTGATGGATCAGGAAAAAATCATTCACCGGCAAAT
>JANMFO010000235.1:0-3328 GCA_031374245.1 Chitinophagaceae bacterium
ATCGAGCAGGGCTTTGAAGGACCTTTGTACAACAATCAATGGGTTGCTAATAAAAATGGAAAAAGCTGGCCGGCTGTAGGTCTTTATACTGAAACAACAGATTTCTGGTATGATGATGACCCCAACCACCTTCCGGCAACAGAACGTAATCCTAAAAATGTATTAATGAAAGTAACTATTTCCAGGAAGTCATCTCATTTGATGATCAATGAAGAATATTTATTTAAAGACGGAAAATTGCTTTTCTATTACAGTCATGAAGGAGAAGAAGGAAATGAATGGGAAATACGAATTTATTTCAATACAAAAGGGGTTCTGTTTAAAAGCAGTGTGAAGGCAAATGGAAAAGAGTTAACAGCAAAAGATTTTTTAACTGAAGACTACAAAGATTTCAAGCCTAATGGAGCAACTACAATGGCAAACGGGAAAAAGTACCAGGATTTGTTTGTAAAAAGTATGTAATCTATATAATATACCCTCTCCGCGGTATTAATTTGCAACTTAACTTCTCTTTTCTTTATAGGTTTATAAAACATTTTACTTAAACTATTCTTTTTATGTCAACTGTATCAAAATGGATGAGCTGGGAAGGCGGTATAGATTTAGTAGCCGTTACTTCTCCTGATTTACAAATGCCCAATGTAATAGTGCATCTTGGCCGTACCGTAAATACACCTGTTGGTAATGCGCCCAGCGGAATGATTCTGTGGCAACCCGACCCCAATGCTATGCCTGCCGTAATGGGATTTGTAAGTACCAATGCTGAAGTAGGAAAATATTTTGGCCCTAACATTTTTGCAGGCACTCCCTTTGAACAAGCTCCTGTGCTGGATGCAAAAATTGATATTCAGATTTCAACAGATAAAGCTATTTCCAAATTAGAAGTGGGTGGTTACATCTTTGAAGTAGAGATGAGTGATTTCAGTGATCCTTACCTGATTGACCGCAAGCCTTCTGCTATGCCGCCTTTTTATCAACAAGGCGTGGAGATACATGCTAAAAAAGTTTCACTGAAAGTAAATGGCGAAACGATTAATATAATTGTACCCCCTTTCGGAATTACCGGCGGACCAGCCTCTGTGGTATCACCAAATGGTGTTTACGCAAGATAATTTCTGGTTTTTCATGGTTAAAAGGCAGTCAGTTACGGCTGCCTTTTTATTTATGGATTAACAAAGCTGTTTTGCCAACAAATAACTCAAACAGGCGTTAGTTTTAGTAATTTTGCTAATAAACATTTTACTATGCCTGTTCAGGATTTTGAGCAATTATTTCAGGAAAAGATAGATAAGGAAAAAAAGATTGAACCCAAAGACTGGATGCCCGATGCGTATCGCAAAACCAACATCCGGCAGATAAGCCAACATGCCCATAGCGAAATAGTTGGTATGCTTCCCGAAGGCAACTGGATTTCAAGAGCCCCCTCATTAAAAAGAAAAGCCATCCTGATTGCTAAAGTGCAGGATGAAGCCGGCCATGGTTTGTATTTATATTCTGCCGCCGAAACGTTGGGTATGAGCCGTGAAGAAATGATTAATGATCTGCACAGCGGCAAAGCAAAATATTCTTCCATTTTTAATTACCCGTCATTGACGTGGGCTGATATGGGAGCTATCGGCTGGCTGGTAGATGGTGCCGCTATATTAAACCAGGTAATGCTTTGCAGAACTTCGTATGGTCCTTATGCAAGAGCAATGGTAAGAATTTGTAAAGAAGAAAGTTTTCATCAACGACAAGGTTTCGAATCATTATTAGTTTTATCAAGAGGAACTGAAGAACAAAAAGCCATGTGCCAGGATGCTATCAATCGTTGGTGGTGGCCATCGCTAATGATGTTCGGCCCCAAAGACAGCGAAAGCACTAACAGCGATCAAAGCATGAAGTGGAAAATAAAAAGAAAAACGAATGATGAATTACGGCAGCAGTTTATAGATATGATTGCCGACCAGATAAAAATACTGGGCATGAAACTGCCAGATGATAAATTAATATGGAACGAAGAAAGAAGACATTATGATTTTGGAGAGATTGACTGGAATGAATTCTGGAATGTGGTAAAAGGAAATGGCCCCTGCAATAAACAACGGCTGGATGCAAGACGTAAAGCACATGAAGAAGGGCAATGGGTAAGAGAAGCGGCAATGGCACATGCAGAGAAAAGAAGAACAAAACAAAAAGCAGCTTAATTATAATTTAAAGCAAAATGAAAGTTTTTATCAGAAAATTTTATTATGGAGACATCCCGGAAGAAAATTCAGGAGGTAATGAATTAAAAAACTCTTACGAAATCCCCCCTTCGGGGGGTGGGGGGGCTTGGCCGCTGTGGGAAGTATTTATCCGCAGCAAGCAGGGACTTGATCATAAACATGCCGGCAGCCTTCATGCTGCCGATGCGCAAATGGCCATTGAAAATGCCAGAGACGTTTATACCAGAAGAATGGAAGGAGTAAGCATCTGGGTAGTGGAAAGTAAATATATCACAGCTTCTAATCCTGAAGAAGCCGGCGAATTATATGAACCTGCCGTAGATAAGATATACCGTCATCCTACATTTTATCAATTACCGGATGAAGTAAACCATATGTAAACCCCCATCCCCTGAAGGGGAGCCTTTATGAGTCATTATTTAATCGATTATACGCTTCACTTAGCAGATACTAATTTGATTCTTTCGCAAAGAAATTCGGAGTGGTGCGGACATGGCCCAATATTGGAACAAGACATTGCTATTACTAATATATCTCTCGACTTATTGGGGCAAGCAAGAATTTTTTATCAGTATGCTGCAACAATGATTGGTGGAGAGGCCACAGAAAACTCCCTGGCTTATTTGCGAAAAGAAAGAGAATTCAAAAATCTTTTATTGGTTGAGCAGCCTAATGGCGATTGGGGGCAAACAATTTTACGCCAATATTTATTCAGCCAGTTTCAGTATTTATTATATGATAAACTGCAATATTGCGATAATGAATACTTAGCTGCGATTGCAGTCAAATCATTGAAGGAAACAACATATCATGTAAGATGGAGCAGTGAATGGGTTGTCCGTTTGGGTGATGGTACAGAAGAAAGTCATGCAAGAATGCTGAAAGCCATTGAAGAGCTCTGGAGATATACCGGGGAACTGTTCATGCCTGCAGTGTATGAAAATGAAACGGGTATTGATTTTTCGTCTTTAAAAAATGACTGGTTACAAAAAGTGACAGCTATTTTTAATGATGCTACATTACCTGTTCCTGAAAACGTTTTTATTCAAACAGGTGGTAAAACAGGAACCCATACTGAACACCTGGGATATATTCTTACCGAATTACAGTATGTACAAAGA
>JANMFO010000435.1:0-2151 GCA_031374245.1 Chitinophagaceae bacterium
TTTTGCCGGGCATGTCAGTTACCATCAGCACAAAAAACCTCGTAAAAAAATACGGCAGCCGCACGGTTGTTGACCATGTTTCATTAGAAGTAAACCAGGGAGAAATTGTTGGTTTGCTGGGGCCCAATGGCGCTGGTAAAACCACTTCCTTTTACCAGGTGGTGGGATTAATAAAACCTGATGAGGGGGAAGTTTATCTCAACGACCAGAACATTACTAAACTGCCCATGTACAAAAGGGCACAGATGGGTATTGGTTATCTGCCGCAGGAAGCTTCGATTTTCCGCAAGTTGAGTGTGGAAGATAATATTGCCGCCATCCTGGAAATGACAAAACTTTCCAAACAGGAACAACGGGATAAACTGGAATCATTGCTGAATGAATTCCGGTTACAGCATGTACGCAAAAGCAATGGTGATGTATTGAGCGGTGGTGAAAGAAGGCGAACAGAAATAGCAAGGGCATTATCTGTTGACCCAAAATTTATTTTACTGGATGAACCTTTTGCCGGTATTGACCCGATAGCCGTAGAAGATATACAGGCTATTGTAGCCAAACTGAAATATAAAAATATCGGTATTCTGATTACTGACCATAACGTAACTGAAACTTTGTCCATCTGTGACAGGGCTTACCTTCTCATTGAAGGAAAAATATTTAAACATGGAACGGCGGAAGAACTGGCAGCAGATGAAGATGTACGGCGATTGTACCTTGGAAGAAATTTTGAATTAAAACGCAAAGATTATCTGCATGAAGAAGCGGCAATGAAATCTGCCGACTCCACGATTAAATTATAGCTTTTAATAAAGATATTCAGCGTTGATCGCCAAGTCGTATACAGGCCCTGTAACACTACATATACATAAAAATTCCCTGTACAGTTTAGCGTCAAATGCCTTATTTTGGCAGAGTTATGAAACTGCTCAGCCCTGCCATATCATCGCTTGCCCGTATGCGGCTCTGGCGCATAGAAGGATGGAAAAATAATCCATTGGATGCACAGCGGGAAGTGTTGCAGGACCTCGTTACATCAGCACAATACACGGAGTTTGGAAGAAAATATAATTTCTCGGAATTGTTTAATGTCCGGGCATTTAAAGAAGCTGTTCCCATTCATGAATACAATGATTTGAAACCATACATCGAACGGATGATGAATGGGGAACAAAATATTTTATGGAATACACCGGTATATTGGTTTGCAAAAAGCAGCGGCACCACCAGTGATAAAAGCAAGTTTATTCCCATCAGCGAAGAAAGTTTACAGGATAGTCATTTCAAAGCGGCTAAAGATGTGCTGACGATGTATTACCAATGCAACCCTGAATCCGAATTGTTGACGGGAAAAGGATTGGTAATTGGCGGCAGCCACAGTGTAAACCCAATGAATAATGAAGCACAGTATGGCGACTTAAGTGCGGTGCTGTTACAGAACACTCCCTTCTGGGGACATTGGATTCGTACTCCCGACCTTAGCATTGCCCTGATGGATGAATGGGAAAGTAAAATTGAAAAGCTGGCGGAAAGTACCATCAAAGAAAATGTCACTTCCATATCTGGTGTGCCGACATGGACACTGATATTATTCAAACGCATACTGGAACTTACTGGTAAAAAAACAATTGCAGAAGTATGGCCATCGCTGGAATTATATATGCACGGTGGTGTTTCCTTCATTCCTTATAAAGAACAGTTTCAAAAACTGATTGGTAAAAAAATTAATTACCTGGATTTGTATAATGCCAGTGAAGGTTTTTTTGCTGCTCAGGATGTACCGGCAGAGGAAGGAATGTTATTATTCGTTGACCACGGTATTTTCATGGAGTTTATGCCGGTGAGTGAATACGGTAAAGAAAATCCGCAAACCGTCGGCTTGCAGGATGTGGAGTTGGGGAGAAATTATGCTCTTGTTATCAGTACCAATTGCGGACTATGGCGTTATTTATTGGGTGATACGGTTCAATTCACATCTTTAAAACCATTTCGCATAAAAGTTTCGGGCAGGTTGAAACATTATATGAATGCTTTTGGCGAAGAGGTGATTGTTGACAACAGTGATAGGGCTATTGCCTTTGCTGCAGAAAAAACCAATGCTGTAGTTAATGATTATACTGCTGCCCCTGTTTATTTCAGCGACAACAATAACGG
>JANMFO010000447.1:0-31956 GCA_031374245.1 Chitinophagaceae bacterium
GATGGATTATGTGGATTCGTTGATCATTCATAGTCCGCCTTTTGATTATTTAGATGGAAATAAAAATGCCCATTACGAAATCCTGGAGCAATTAAAAACAGAAGGAAAAATAAAAGCCTATGGCGCCTCGCTGGATAACTTCAAAGAAATTGAAACTTTATTAAACACTACCAACAGCAAAGTAATTGAAGTATTCTTCAACATATTTCATCAGGATGCAGCAAGGGCGTTTAAGCTGACCAAAGAAAAAGAGGTGGGCATAATTGTAAAAATTCCGTTAGACTCCGGTTGGCTCACGGGCAAGTATCATGCAAACAGTGTGTTTCAGGATATCAGAAAACGATGGTCAGCAAGTGACATACAGACAAGGGCTGATTTAGTTGACAAGGTTACAACAATCATTGGCGCTGAAGCGAATTTGACACATACGGCTCTTTCCTTTTGTTTAGCGTATGATGCGGTGGCTACCATTATTCCGGGCAACACCAGTATGCAGCAATTAAAAGAGAATCTGTCTGCCATTTCAAAGCCCATCTCCAAAGAGTTGGTTCAACAATTAGAAACATTTTATCAGGAAGAAGTGAAGCGTTTGCATATACCGTGGTAGGAGATGTTTTTTTCTTCTTTACTTCACAGCAACGTCTCCACGGTTATCCGGAGTTTGCAACTCCGTTCATTCAGCATTTTAATAACAGATAGCAACAGCTATACCTTTTTCCAATCACCACCAATCTAAAAACAACAGGACGGGGCGAAAGCCCCGGTAAGTGTCCGTATAAAAAAATGCCCCGATGCGTGTCTTCTCTCATCATAGCCTTAGCGGTATTTCAACAAGCTGATTATTTAATACCTTATTGCTTGGGAACCATCATCGGCGATAAAGACCGTAATGATACATGTGCCGTACCATTCGGTAACTGTATGGCGATTTGTTCTTTGGGTAAGCGGTAAATTGTTCCCATGCAATTGGCAGAAACAATAGTGCTGTCATCTATATAAAGATAAAATCCGGAATTTATATTGATTACAGGATTGGCATCATCACAATCAAAGCCGCCGATAACAGTGCCACTTTCATTATAATTGAAACAATTATAATCAATAAATCCATCACCATCTGCATCAGTTGTTCCATAAGTAGTATAGTTGCAGTCTTCATCATGACCGGTTGCATCGCATATTTCTGTAGCACTGGGATAGCGGGATGCATCCGTATCATCACAATCATCCCCACCGGCACATTCTGCTGAAATATGTCCATCTCCATCCATATCCCATTTGGCTGCTGCCATCATTTTAGTAGCAAAACGGCCCGGCACAGGACGAAGGCCTGCTTCTAAATAAACAATTTCCCAATCTGCATCCCAACCGGCAGGTAAGCGGCTTCCTAAATAATCTTCAAAGCTGCCCAATATCAATCCTGTTTTGCCTGCTTCTTTATTATACGCAACAATTTTTTTACTGGCCGGATGATACAATACTAATTTATAAGTCTGGCCGGGATTATAACCATCGGCAATATCCTGCGCACCGAGATTAATATATCTTTCTTTATCAAGAGGAACCACCACCCACATAAACTCTTCGGCAGCACCGGCACGGGTTTTTGAAAGATTAATACTATAGCTTATCCCGCCCTTTACAGGCAATACCTGCAGGTATCCTGCTATTGAATTGGCCATTGTAAAACGACCGGCAGTAGTTGCTGCATAACTCCATCGTAATAAATTTACAAGCCCGCCGGCAATGGCAATGTTTCTTCTTATATCAGCTATTAAAAATGAATTTCCACCAGGTGTTGTTACCGGGTACACTGCTTTCACCTCATCATTCATAAGTAAAAAACCACCGGCATCACTTATCATAGTAAGATAGCTTTCCATATTAACACGGGGGTTCCAGTAACCAGCCCATTCTTCAGCAAGGGAGACAGTGGGGGTAGCAGCTATTTTTTTTACAACTGCTTTACCGGGCAGCTTGTACCGGGTACTTACATTAATACTGTATTGCGGTGCCGGGGGTATTTTATTAACCGCAACATTTTTTTGTCCTATTACCACCCATTTGCTTTTATCAGGTTGTGCACGGCTGGTAAAAGAGTGTAACAAGAGGCTGGTGATAATAATAACGGCAGCATGAATTTGTCTCATATATTATTTTTGAAATAACAATAATGAAAACTAATCTTATTTAGCCTCTCCGGGAAATGATTCTTATCATATTTGCTTTTCAACGGCCCCCGGCTGCCCTGGCCGGTGTTCAGTAAAAAGTAACAAGCCCCGGTTGCTGTAGTAAGCTTATCGAAGTATCTTTCACCAACCGAATAAGTAGAGAAGAGGCCTTTACAACTTTTTAAGCACTTACTACAGACCAAAATTTTAACGTATGCAATGGGAAATTAAAAAAGGGGTTGTTACAGATGAACAGGGTGAAATAGTTTGTTTGCTTTCTGATACTGCAAGTGAGTATCATATCGCTTTAATCAGAAACGCCTCAGTCATGTTTGATGCCATTACGAAACACAATCGAAGTATAGAAAATACAAGACTTCCAAGAGATCCCAAAAAGCAGTATGAAGAATTTAAGAAGTTAGAGGAAAAAATTAAAGAAGAGGCAGGATAAAAATTTTATTCCACCTTTGTCGGTGTTCGATAAAAGCAGCACACTTCAGTTGGTGTTTTTCTTATAAAAAAAGTTTTACAATGGCAAAACAGATAGCAAAAAAAAACCTGTCAATTTTTGAGCAAATAAAACATACTGATGAAACCGGTAATGAGTTCTGGATGGCAAGGCAATTATCCAAAGCATTAGATTATACCGATTTCAGGAATTTTACAACTGTAATTGAAAAGGCTATCGATGCCTGCAAAAACAGCAACCAGCCGGTGCAAAACCATATCGTTGAAGCCAACGAGATGGTAGCCATTGGCTCAGGTGCAGAAAGAGAAATGACAAGTTACAAGCTTAGCCGCTATGCCTGTTATTTAATAGTGCAAAATGCTGACCCCGCTAAAGAAGTAATCGCACAGGGGCAAACTTATTTTGCAGTGCAAACCCGTTTGCAGGAAATACAGCAAATGGAAGCTTACAACCGTTTAAGCTCCGAACAAGAGAAGCGGTTGTTTCTCAGAACGGAAATGAGCAAGCACAATACCTACCTTGCTGCCGCTGCAAAAAATGCAGGTGTGCAGGACGGGATGGATTATGCCATATTTCAAAACCACGGCTATGCAGGGTTATATGGTGGCTTAGATGCTAAAGGCATACACAAAAAGAAAAACCTGAAAAAGAGCCAGCACATATTAGATCATATGGGCAGTACTGAATTGGCAGCTAACTTATTCAGGGCTACACAAACAGAAGAAAAACTGCGTAATGAAAATATTAAGGGCAAACAAAAAGCCAACCAAACCCACTACGAAATAGGTAAAAAAGTTCGGCAAACTATAAAAGAAATCGGCGGTACTATGCCCGAAAATCTGCCTGTTGCAGATAGTATTAAAGCAGTGCAGAAAAAAGTAAATACAAAAAAGAAAAAAGGTTAATACATCAACCATCCGCATGAAATGCATACTATTTTTTTTACTGCTGTTACAAACAACCGCCTTCGCCCAGCGAAAATTAAAATATGATATTATTAAAGAAAGCGGCGACACTGTTTTTTATACCAGCGAAGAACGGCTCTATATTTCAGCCGGTGATACTTATGGAACAGGGCGGGATAAAAGAAGTACCATAGGCGATTACCTGAAAAGCACTGTATTAAAATATCCCACTGGTTTTGCATTGGAGTTTTCTATACAAACGGGGCGCACCAATAGTTTTTCGATTGATGCAGGACAAACTGCTAAATTGATAATGAATGATGGATCAGTAATCAGTTTGTCCAGCCGTGCTGATTACAGTTCTAAAAAATCTTCTATGGGTTATGGCTGCTGGCTCTTTGCTTTTTATAACTTATCATCTTCCGCTATCGAAAAAATAAAAATGGGAACCATTGCTTCCATCCGCATTGAATCTTCTATGGGTTCCTTTGATTATCCACTGAAAGAAAAAGCAGGGATGATTATTGCTGAGCAGTTAAAAAAGTTTTAAATTCTTTAACACATATCGTATTTCTACACTGACGTTATAGCAGTAAATACAAATTTTAACAATGATTCTCATACACTTACCGTGTCAGTTGATAACTAATGCTAAAAACACTTGAATGTACTAACAGGGTAGTGTACTTTTGCGGTGCTTAAATGCCATTTATCAACTACAGCGTTCCGCTTATTTTGAAAAACCCGTACTCATCCGTACTCAGTAACAATAGCTGTACATTATTCCAATAGATTATTTTAACATTTTTAAAAATGATCCAAACCCACTGGGTTGGGATTGTATTATCATAAAGCGAAAAAGATGATGAAAAAAAAATTATATAACGTAGGTCTATTTATCAGCAGTTTTGTATTGATGTCTTTAACGACTATCAACTACAGTAATAATAATAATTCAGTGAGCAGTGAGTTCCTGGCATTTACTACCCATCTCCACCAGTTTGATTCAGGTGGACTGCGTACCGGCATTCCTGTTACTGACAGTAATGAGATCTCAATTGCACCGGTAATAGCACTCAATAAAAATGTAAGCAGCTTTGTAACGACTTATATTAAAAAGAATGGTCTCTTCCTGGGCAAAACAAAGCGCAGCCTTGCAGCGAATTTTCAAAAAATAGATGCGGTATTCGAACAAAATAAAATGCCGGTTGAATTAAAATACCTTGCATTCATTGAATCTGGTTTGCAACGCAATGCCGGTTCATGGGCAGGTGCGGTAGGTCCCTGGGCATTGATGCCGCTGGCTGCGAAAGAATATGGACTTAAAATAACAGGACAGAAAGATGAACGTCTCGATTATACAAAAAGCACAAAGGCAGCTGCTGCATTGCTCAGCGATCTCTATGATAAATATGAAGACTGGTTATTAGTAATTGCAGCGTATAACTGCGGACCGGGTGGTATTGATAAAGCCATTAAAAAATCCGGCAGTCACCATTACTGGACCTTACAAAACTTTCTGCCGGAAGAAACGAGAAAGCATGTAAAGAAATTTATTGCGGTGCATTATTATTTTGAAGGACATGGCAGTGTTGCTACACTTACAAAGGCAGAAACAGACAACCATATAAAAGCTGTGGAAGCGTTTGCTGCACAACAAACAGTCATACAGAATTTGGTGCAGGTGGAGGTGATGCGATAATTCCTCTGTTATCCGTAATCTTCCGATAAAACGAAAGTGGATGTTTATCCTGAGGTTTGTAACTCAGAATATAAACGAGTATTATTTTTTAATATTCGCTTTAAATACTCCATTAGGCTGTGTGGCAACAAGAGCAACAGGCTTGCCTCCATCCATTTCAAATTTTATCGTGTAGCCCGACAATCCTTTCAATGAAAATACATGCGGTGATAAAGGAACCATTTCATGATCTCCCTGTCCCGGTGCAGCTATCCAGAGTGCTTCTCCTTTGAGGATAGTGTTGGCGATAATAGGGGCTGCTTCAAACTCATAAGCACCTGTATATTTTTCAAGGTCGTTTACAGATACGGTAAAGATTGATTTACCCAGCAGTTGATCTATTTTTTGCCGGCTCTCTTCACTGTTGGTAATGGCGAGGGCTTTTTTAAAATTAGTAACGGCAGCGGCAGTGTCCTTGCTTGCCAATAATAAGTCGCCATACGAATCGTAAGTGTTACCGCTTTTGGGATAATTGTCAATATTCATTTCAAACAGCGCTGCTGCTTTTTCAAATTGCTTTAGCGAAAGTGCATTATACCCAAGTCCGTTTATCATCATTTCAGGCGGAGCAACTTTATATCCCATTTCTTTAGTTACCGTTCCGTAATGTTTTTTCATTCGCTGTACCACTTCGGTACCGGGACTCATAAAGTCAGAAGGGGTAAATTTAAAACGATACCAGCTGAATATAAAACGCAGCCCGTCGTATTCGCTGATCAGCGGAACAGAACCATGATCATCATCTGTATAATACCTGCTGGCATATTTTAATCCGTTCTTCAGGTTGGATTTAATAAAATTATCCATTGCAAAAATAGAACGGATATGTCTTGTATCAGTGGAAGTATCTTTTTTCATTTTTTCCACTGACATTCCTTCGGCCATCGTATTGGCAATGCCGACAAATAAACGGGTGCCATTATATTTTTGGGCGGCCATTTTTTTTTGCGTGGCCCTTAAAAAATTTTCTTTATCATACCACATACTCGGGTCAATGGCAATATAGGCGTTAAATAATTTGGTATGATTGGTAATAATATTCATTACGGTGAGGCCTCCAAAAGAATGGCCGATAAGAAGCCGGAAGGGTTGCGTAGGATAAAGGGAATCTATATGCGGTATCAGTTCCTTTTGCAGGAAGGAAGTAAAATTTTCACCACCACCGGTAGTTTTAGAAAAATTACTGTCCATCATCGGGAGGTCGCTGATAATTTTTGTGGGTGTAAGATCCCTGGTTCTGTCTGTATTCGGAATACCTACAACAATCATTTCCGGAACCACCGTATTGCCATTTACCTGGCTTAGTTGCTGTATCATACCAACCACCGATTCAAAATGGCCATCGCCATCCAGCAGGTAAACAACCGGGTATCGCTGTCCAGTATTTTGCGGTATACCCGCTTTCATATTGGGAACATACACCATAACCTTTCTTTGTTCTTTCAGAACACCGGAATACAAACTATCAATTTTACCAATGATAACCTTATCACCCGTTTGTCCTTTACCGGTTAGAGTGATGATTATTGAAAGAAGGACCAGTACTGTTTTATTCATATTTTTATTTTAAAATAGCTGCGTTTATAAAAATTGAAATTAAGTAAAACCTGAAAGAGTTTACGTTCATCCTTTTCCGCCACTCTTTCCCAGGGTTCTCCTGAGTTTATAACCCAGAACTTAACCTGAAACAATCCATCCTGTTTACCGATACACTGCTGCGCCTGCAACCCACCGGCTGGGTAGAGGGAGTAAAAATTAAGAGTTTGCAAAACCTTAGCCTCTGGATTGTTGATACAGCCACCCATGATGAGAAATATCACCTGCATATTGGCAAATTGGGTTATGTAAAACATACCCACTCTCATAATATTATTGACAAGCCGGCTAAAGTTCGAAAGTTTCCGGTACGTTGTGTATGTGATATGCGAAAGGAAAACTGAGCTTTCACCGGTTTTAGGGTATAACCTAAAACCTTCCGTTGTAGTTACTTCCATGGTCCCATGCTCTCAGCGAGACCCTTGTTCGCTGCGGATATCAGTAGCCAGTCTTTTTAAAATTAAGTTGCTACCGGCAAAAATGTAATTTTGTTCAAAAATTATGAGCAAGTATAATTCATTCCTGGCCTTATTTATTATGGCTGCTATTGCCAGTATAATTTTTTTAGCATTCAATTTTAGTAACATCCTGTCATTTATTGTTAAAATGGAGGAAAATGAAAATGCAGATCCTTCTGCACGGGAAATTATTAGTTTATTCTTCAACCCCGGATTTCTTATTTCAGTGTTCGTATTAAGTATAACCAACCTGGCCTACCGTGTGCTTGGAATTGTTTTTGTTGCACGGAGCAAGACCGTCAGCGACGGAGAAAAAGCATTATGGATCATTGGATTTGTTTTAATGGGATTTGTAACGGCCATTGTTTTTTTAATAATGGCAAAAGGCAGAAAGTTTACAGAATGATAATTCATTCCATACTGGACGGTGTTCAATAAAAAGCAGCAAGACAAGGTTACGGTTTTCTTCCACCAACGGAATAAAGCAAGAGAACTTATGCATGCTGATGCTCACAATACTTCTATGGTTGGTGAAAATACAAACACCTGTCACGGCGTAAGAAGGATGGTTTTATTGTTTCAATATGTATGGTATTTTTTTTACAGTTGTAAATAAAAAAAGATGAAGCAGGTGCCTCATCTTTTAATTAAATAGTTGTTTTTCCTTTTTTATCTGTACCGCTGAACAATGTTAAAAATAAAACGCTGGGGTTGGGTGGTAAGTCCACCGGCTTCTATTCTTTTCTTTATCGCATCAGAAGCCCAGTAAGCTTTTGCTTTGTCAACATCGTTAAGGGCTGTTACCATAGATACTTTGTGGTTATCATCTGCTTCATGGCCATATTGTCTGTCTGCAATACCATTATCCATCCTTTCCTGCCTGCCTTCTTCAAAACCTTTTTTAGCGGTATCAAAGTCTTTTACTGTAAAGCTGGTTATTACACGGGGAATGCTGCCTACATTAACCGTATCCTGCCATACTACATTGACAATGGAAATTTCAGGTGCGCCTACTACACCGATTTTTTGCATGAGTTCTTTCAATGCAGGATCTTTGGTAAATGCTTTTGCCTTTTCCAGGTCATCTGCTTTTAAAGCCACCATTACCATCATTGAATCATCCATGCCTCTTCCAATTACATAACTGTGTAATCCGTTAGCCAGCCTGGCGGAATCATGCGCATCGTATTCAACTTTCCAGGATGCATAATTCTTAACCTTATGCTTTACCAATGTCATAAGTTGCGGAGTGGTAACGATGGTGTTAACCTTTGCATCTGGTGCAGTTGTGGTATCTCCTGTTGGTGTCTCCGAATCGGTTTTTTTATCGTTACCACCACAGGAAGTGAACAATAAAGACGTAGTCATAATGAGAAGCAGGCCAGTGAATTTGATCAGGTGTTTCATTTTTTGTTTTTGTTTTTTGGTGAAGAATGATCAGGGCGGGATACAGGCTCAAGGGGTATGAACTTTAAATATAGTAATTTTTAAGGAACAAGTTTTTTCCTGCCCGGGAGTCTCGTTCGGGGCAAGTCCTGAAATTAGCTTTCCCGTTTTAATAGCTTTTTGTTCTTTACTTGTATAGCGGACTCCGGGCTGATATGAAACGGAAAACATGCATCAGGCCCGGAGTCCCAAACTGTTTCAAAAGAAAGATCCGGTTCACCTGGTTAGTACGACTTATAAGAAAGTGATAGGAGCCCCCCGATATCCTGTGATTAATAAATAAAGTTGAATGGTTATCCTGCATTTCCACTTGTCGGTTGTTCAATAAAAAACAGCAAGTCTCGGTTGGTGTACTGAGTTTGCCGAAGTATCTCCACCAACCGAATAAAGCAAGAGAACTAATGTATTCGAATTCTCACTATAAAACTGTGGTTGGTGAAAAGACAAACACCAGCCACGGCGTAAATGAACTGTCCCATAATTTCGGACAGTTGAAAATATCTTCTCGCTTTGGCAGGTTTTATATAAAGCAAAACGCCACGGTTGGTGCACTGGGCTTGCCGAAGTATCTCCACCAACAGAATGGGTTTTACCACTCCGATGTCCTTAGTGCTCAATAAATAAAGCTGAATGGTTGTCCTCAGTCCCGACCGTTAGTGCGGGATAAATATCACAACTCAGGCAGTGGATAAAATAAAAAACCTTATATCCTGATAATCTGAAGAATGTTTTAATTTCGGAATACTACCAGCCCGTTTATCCATTACTCTGCGAATGCAATTCATTGTCCTGTTGTAAAAGGGAATTTGCTGTTTATATCAAAGTTGTTGTAGTACTGTTATGACACCCGAATTAAAAATTGCCTGTGAAGTCGTCTTCCAGGAACATAAATTATCCGGCCAGCCCATCAAATGGGACAGGGAGGTATTCCACGGACGAATATCGATTGGCTTATCAGAAATGGCTAAAATGATGTTACTTGAAAAGAACATTATTTTTTTACCAGATAAGTCAAAAAAATTAATGACACTGCTAAATCCAAAAGTAGTGACTGCGATCAGTTTTGAAGAAGCAGAAGGGATGATAGAAAATAAAATACCGGCGCTGGTTACCGGCATAGAGGAGGATCAACCAGCTTATATTGCCAAAAACGATTCCGATTTTACCAGTAAGCCCTCCAGGTATTCTCACTGGCTGTTGTCAATTGCGGGTAAACCCGAGATGCGGGTAGCTGAAATAAAATGGTACATGAAACCATTATTTCTTTACATCGTCTGGCCTGTTTGTGCTGCTGCTGCCGGGGCATTTATCCTTTTTTTGCTGGGCCTTATTTATACAGAATTTTTTTTTGATCTGAAGTAATGAAAAATTACCCTGGCTTAAGTATTCTGTAATTCTACATAATGGTTCTTTCTATGAAGAAGATGTTTTCAATTTCCCTTTTTTTATGACAAGTGCCAGGTAGTTTTTTGAAAAACTGATTATCATTCATACACTACAGGAAATCATCCGAATCACGGTATGCCTTTATTAATGCCAGTTCCCCTTCTTTGCCCGGCTTTGCATTGCCATGTTCCATTCCTAAAATACCCTTGTAGCCTTTATCATAAATATGCTTAAAAATATTTTTATAATTCATTTCGCCGGTACCCGGCTCGTTTCTGCCGGGGTTGTCACCAATTTGCAGGTAACCTATTTCATCCCATGTTTTATTTAGATTATTAATAATATTCCCTTCATTGCGTTGCATATGATACATGTCGAATAAAAATTTGCAGGCAGGGCTGTTTACTGCTTTGCAAATCATGGCGGTTTGATCGGAATGGCGCAGGAACAGATCGGGATTATCGCTCAATGCTTCAAGGACCATAACCAAACCATGCGGGGCCAAGATATCAGCTGCTATCCGCAAGGCATTTATCACATTGGCTGTTTGAAAATCAAGCGACAAGCTGCGTTCATAGTTGCCTGGTACAACAGTCATCCACCTGGCATTACAACGCTTGGCAACTTCCACCGCTTCCTTGCAATCTTTAGCCATTTTGTCTATCCATTCCTTCTTTCCTGTTGTAAGTGAAGTTTTCCAATGCCAGCTATCGGACGTAATAACAAAAACTCCCATGTTCATTCCCAGTTTCGTCAATGTCTCACCTATTTTTTTCTGTTGATCGGCAGACCTCCCCATCATTCCATTATCTTCTATGCTACGAAAACCTGCACTGTGTGCAAATTTTATCTGTTCAATAAAATCATCACCTGCATGATTTTTAAGCATGCCATCATGAATAGCATAGTTAAGATGAAAGACTTTTTCATCTGCTATTTTATTTTCACTATTTTCTTTTGCAAAAGCTACTTTGGCCGATGTAAATAATGCACCACCGGCTAAAAGCGATTGCTGCATAAATTTCCTTCTTTGCATAGTTTAAATTATTTGTGCCTTAAATTTACCAACAATAAGTTTTAAAAAAGTAAATATTGTTTATAAGAATAGGGTTGGTTATTTTTTTGGCGGCAACGGGTGTTTCCGGAACGGGACAACAAAAAAGGTTTTCATTTACTGAACCCAAAATGGGTTCTCCCTTTACCATTGTATTGTATTCAAATGACAGCCTGCAGGCAAATTTGCTTGCAAAGCAAAGTTTTAAATTGGTAGATTCTTTCAATCTTATTTTTAGTGATTATACAGATAGCAGTGAGTTGGGTAAATTAAATGCATCTGCCCTGGTGGATGCCCGGGCAATAAAAGTTTCGCCTGCTTTATATGAAATAATACGGTTGTCAAAAAAAGCTTTTGATAAAAGTGGTGGATCCTTTGATATTACCATTGGGCCACTGGTGAAATTGTGGCGCACAGTAAGAAAGACAAAACAGTTTCCTGATAGAGCGACGGTGACATCTATTCTGGAGGTAACCGGTTTTAATAAAGTGATACTTGATACGGGTAATAAAAAAGTATCTTTTTCAATACCAGGTATGCAACTTGACCTGGGAGGAATTGCAAAAGGATGGATTGCACAAAAAATAATTGATTTTTTAAATACCCAACAGGTTAATCATGCATTGGTAAATGCCGGTGGAGATATAGTTATGAGTTATGGTCCACCCGGCACTGGTGGATGGAACGTTGGCGTGAATGTACCCGAAACCAAAGATGAGTTGTTATCTAAAACCCTTCAATTGCAAAATAAGGCCGTAGCAACATCCGGGGATGTATACCAATTTATTGAGAATGCCGGGAAAAAGTATTCTCATATTATCGATCCCAGGACGGGTTATGGAGTTACCTCTCAAAGAAATGTAACGGTGATCGCTAAAGATGGTGCAACAGCAGATTGGCTGGCAACGGCCTGCAGTATTTTGCCGGTTAGAAAAGCGAAAAGACTTGCCAATCATTTGGATGCAGAAGTTTTGATTGCTGAAATTCGAAAAGGCAAACTTGTTTTTAATTCCTCAAATGGGTTTGCTCTCTATTGGAAAATGGAGAATCTGTAAATATTATTTAAGTTAATTCCTTATCTTCCAAAGTATAATATTTACATACTACGTTGAAAAAATTATTTGCGATTTTAATCAGTATTTTCTGTTCTCACTTATTAAGTGGACAAGACTCTGTAGCAACATTTGCCTCCTATAGTTTTACAATTCCCGGTTCACAAATTCAATGTAAGATGGTGCCTGTAAAATCAGGTAGTTTTTTAATGGGAAGCAGTGATGATGAAAAGAACAGGGAGAAAGATGAAGGTCCGCAACGGAATGTAACCATTGCAGCTTTTTGGATGGGAGCATATGAAGTGACCAGGGATGAGTTTGATTTTTTTTATAACGATGAAACCACCAGTGAAAATTCCAAAGTTGATGCAGTTACGAGGCCCAGCCCGCAATATGTAGATCTTAGCTGGGGTATGGGTAAAGAAGGTGGTTACCCTGTAAATAGTTTATCGCAATATGCGGCCTTAATGTATTGCCGGTGGATATATAATAAAACAGGGATTTTTTATCGCCTGCCTACGGAAGCTGAGTGGGAATATGCCTGCCGTGCCGGAACAACAACCCGTTATTTTTTTGGCAATGACGAAAAGGAATTAGACAAATATGCCTGGTATGTTGATAACAGTAATAAAAAATTTCAAAAAGCTGGATTAAAATTACCCAATGTATGGGGTCTTTATGATATGTTGGGTAATGTATCGGAATGGACATTGGATCATTATGATGAAAAACGGATGAAAAATATGCCGGAAAAAGCGGATAATCCTTTTGTTGCACCGGAAAAAGCAAAATATCCAAAAGCATTAAGGGGTGGAAGTTTTTCAGATGAAGCAACAGACTTAAGATGTGCCAACCGGTTGCAATCTGATCCGTTATGGAACCGCCGTGATCCACAGATTCCAAAAAGTAAGTGGTGGTTAACAGATGCATCGGGTGTTGGATTTAGAATTATCCGCCCGTTAGTACAACCGGGTGCAGAAGAAGTAAACGATTTTTTTAAACAATATCTGGGAAAGTAATTAACCAGCAATTATGATCCGAAGAAGAGTTTAGAAATTATAACAATCATTTTTAGAAATACCATATTTTAAAACAATAAACCTGATTAATCATGAACAACGATTCTTACAAACTAACTAACTCCGGCCGAAGAGAATTTTTACGGCAAAGTACACTGCTGGCCGGCGGAATAATTGCTGCTCCGCTTTTATCAAATGCCAATTATTTTTCGGGAGCGGCTGATGTTATAAAAGTAGCTTTAGTCGGTTGTGGTGGTCGGGGCACCGGTGCTGCCATGCAGGCACTGCTTAGTAAGCAAAATGTAAAACTGGTTGCTATGGCCGATGCATTCCGGGATAATTTAGATAGTTGTTATACTGCATTAAACAGCGATGATATCAGTGAATGGTCGGGCGCAAAGGGAAACCTGAAGGATAAAATTGATGTTCCGGAAGAAAGAAAATTTACAGGCTTTGATGGCTACTTAAAAGCAATTGCTTTGGCTGATGTGGTAATACTAACTACACCTCCGGGATTCAGGCCAATTCATTTTGAAGAAGCTGTTAAACAAGGTAAGCACATATTTATGGAAAAGCCGGTGGCTACTGATCCTGCAGGAATTCAAAAAGTTTTGGCAGCAGCAGCCATGGCAAAACAAAAAAAATTAAATGTAGTGGTTGGTCTGCAACGGCATTATCAGAATTCCTATCGTGAATTATTTAAGCGAAAAGATATGATTGGTGATATTACTTCTGCACAGGCATGGTGGAATAATGATGGGGTATGGGTAAGGCCACGTAAATACAATCAAACAGAAATGGAATACCAGATGCGTAACTGGTATTATTTTAATTGGTTGTGCGGCGACCATATTACCGAGCAGCATATTCACAATTTAGATGTGGTTAACTGGTTTAAAGGAAGCTATCCGGTAAAAGCACAGGGCATGGGAGGCAGGCAGGTACGTAAAGGCAAAGACCATGGTGAAATATTTGATCATCATTATGTAGAGTTTACTTATGCTGATGGAAGTGTGCTGAACAGCCAGTGCCGCCATATACCGGGTACAATGAGTAAGGTGGATGAATTATTGATTGGTACAAAAGGAAAAATTCAGGCAGGGAATGCCAATATTATCGATCACAAGGGGAAGGTTATTTATCAATTTGATAAGGCAACAGAAAATAATCCCTATCAAACCGAGCATGATGAATTATTTGCTGCTATAGTAAAAGGGGAATATAAATTTGCTGATGCAGAAAATGGAGCGAGAAGTACCATGACTTCAATATTAGGACGTATGGCTACGTACAGCGGCCAGGTTGTGGAATGGGACAAAGCCATTAATTCCGGAATTGATATTCAACCTAAGGCTTACGATTGGAATGCACTGCCACCTGTTGTACCTACTGCAGATGGCTTTTATCCGGTTGCTATTCCGGGAGTAACAAAATATAGTTGATTAGTGAAGTATTTGCCCACCGTTAGCTTAGTGTTCTGAAAAAAAATATAGTTATACGGGCTTTGTAAATTCGGCTGAGGAATTATTTTTCATTCAGTAAACCATCCACGATGGCATAAAATTCTTTTTTGTACTCTTCAAAATATTTTCCGGTGCCGGGCCCGTAAAAGGTTCCTTTTATTTCTCTCACAGTTCCCTTTTTATCAATAAAAATAGTGGTTGGAAAAGAACGGATGGGTGTAAGCTGCGGTAATGTTTTTTCGGTTTTACTATCGTCAGAAGCTGTAGCACCTGTAATCAACATGGGGTATTGCACATTAAAAAGCCGTTGAAATTTTTGAAGGCTTTTTGTTGATCGATTCAGGTCGGTAGTATATTCATAAGCAAGCCCTATTACTTCCACTCCCCTGTTTTTATTTTTATTGTAGTACTCATTCAGAAATTTTGTTTCATCGAGGCAATTGGGGCACCAGCTTCCCATAATCTGGATGATGACTACTTTATTGCGGTATCGTTCATCATTAATAGAAACCGGTTTTCCATTAAGATCAGTAAAAGAGAAATTCAGTTTGCTTTCGCCTTCCCGCAAACGGGTGGGTGCATCCTGCGAAGGCAATTGTATTTTATCATTTTTTACGGCTACCCATGTTTCCTTTCCGTTAAAACCGGAATAAAAAATACCGCCTGAAATTTTTTTAGCATCATCAATTTTTGCATAGAAAGTATAAGCATGTGCGCCGTCAAAAGTCGACAGCTTTAATGAATCACCGGTTACAATACCTTCCAGGTAACGGTAATCACCAGACGGAGTTAAGAATGTGCCGGTGAGTTTATCATTTTGCTGCTTGAAGATGGCTACGGCTTTTCGCAAAGTTCCGTTGGCTCTTGTAATAGTAACATCCCATTTACCGGAAATAGTAGTTCTTGCTTTGCCCAGGTTATTGATAAACCGGAAAGCTTGCTGCGGAAAAGCAAAGAAAGGCCAGTATTGAAAAGCTCCGCCTGTTCCTTTTATCCAAACTCCCTGCAAACTGCCATCGGGGTTTCTTTTTGATTTAAAAGTGGATTCAAAAACAGGCATGGAGAAATTAACCGAATCTTTTGTAACAGTAACAGCAGTTACTTTAATTTTTTCTTCTGCATTCAGCACATATAAAATTGTTTTCCCGTTTTCCTTTGCAGTTTTCAGGTTAAATACAATATGATTGCTGTCTTGTCGTACGAGATAAGCTCTCCAGTTGGCGGGCAATGCTTTTTGTGATATAGCAAAAATATTGCATAACAATAACCCGGCGAGAATAACTATTTTTTTCATGCTGGCTGTTTAGGGCTATGTAAGTTCGGGGAAAATATATTAATGCCTGTCATTCAAAGGACAGACTTTATTTTCTGATTTCTTTGGGGTAAAAAAATAAAATTAAATGGTTATACCCGGTTTACAACTCATGATTTGATGGCAAGTTTGTTTCCTCATCCATTTCTTCGCTGATTAACCAATCTTCCAATCTTTCTTTCTGCACCGATAACCATGGTATCCATTGCTGCTGCTGCCGGTTATACACTTCGGTGGCTTCCTTACCGGCAAATAATTTATAATCAAACTTACTGTCTGCCGTACTGATATACCCGGTATAATAATAATCGAGTTGCTGCTGCTGTGCATAGGCAATCTTTAACAACACCAGGTATTTGCCCAATTGCTGCCGGGCATAGTCCGGGTGATAGATATTAAGAATGCCGGCAGTACTTTTTTTTCCTGTATCAAAAAAACCGGCGGCAATTAATTTGCCTTCATCCCGTATGGTATAGCATTGCGTATGATAAATACTGGTAGCTGCTGCACCCAGCAAACTATCCTGCAGGCTGTCGGCCAGTTCAAAATTCATGGCTGCTTTATACAATTGATAGAGTTGTTCCAGTTCACTGGTAATAACAGCATCACCGCAGTCAACGGTATACTTATTATTTAATGCTATCAGTTGCTGCTGCTTTTTAGCGAGGCTGTATTTTTCAACCGCCAGCCGCAACCAGAAAACAGGTAACAGCCGGTTTTCTTTTAGAATTACATCCGTTGTAAAGATCATCTGCTGCATCCGGTACCAGCCATTGGCCAGGTAGTCGTCCAGCTCTTTTCCGGTTAATTGTTCCGGGTAGTGTATATCATAATAAACCATTCAGCAGCAAGATAAAGAAGGCGGCTTGTTTAACCAGCTAAAAACGTAATGGTAAACTCGGCAAACTCCCCTTCTTTGGAATCTGCTTTTAGTTCGCCCTGGTGTGCTTTAATAATATCATGGCTTAAGGATAAGCCAAGCCCGGTTCCCTCACCGGTTGGTTTGGTGGTAAAGAAAGGCTGATAGATTTTATCCAGGTATTTTGCTGCAATACCCAATCCATTATCCCTGATTTTTATTTTTATAGCAGCACCTTCTCTGTGTGTAATCACCGTTATGGCCGGCTCATAACCCGGATTATTTATTTTCGTCTTTTCACTTACAGAATAAAAGGCATTATTAAAAATATTAATGAGTACATGCCCCACATCCTGCGGCACGATGCTTATTTTATCAAGCTGCGGATCAAAGGTGGTGGTGATGGCTACATTAAATAATTTATGCTTTGCCCGGAAACCATGATAACTCAGCTTTAAATATTCTTCGGCTAAAAAATTAATATCGGTAAGCTCTTTAATTCCGCTGCTGCTGCGGGCATGCTGCAGCATATTCTTCACAATATTTTCTGCCCGTTTACCATGCCCGTTTATTTTATGCCCGTTTTGAATAACATCGGCTAACAGCAAATTAATTTCTTCTTTGTCTTTATTGGTTACTATTTCCTTCGTCAGCATGTCTTTCATTTCAACTAACAACTCGGCATTGATTTCGGAAAAATTATTTACAAAGTTCAACGGGTTTTGTATTTCATGTGCAATACCGGAAACCACTTCTCCGAGAGAAGCCATCTTTTCTTTTTGCACCAGTTGCAACTGGCTCGATTTAAGTTCTGTTAATGCTACCTGCAGGCTTTCTTTTTGCTGCAGCAGTTCTACCGTTCTTTCTTTAACCCGGTCTTCCAGTTTAATATTTTGTTCCACTAATGCCTGCTGCTGTTGCTGTTGAATGGCTTGCAGATCTTTATGGTATTGTAACTTCTTCCGCTGGTTAGTGATGAACGCAATTAAAAAACTGCTGAACAAAACAACCATGGCAGAGATACCAATAATTACCCTAGACTGAATACTGATGTCGAGCAGGTGCATATAAGGCTTTGGTTATAAAGATGCATAATAAGATGTACGCAATATTATGAACGTCCCAGATATTCAGCGCCAGGTCGATGTCCTGGTCCAGCATAGGAACATAAAATAAAAACACAAAGAAATTAATAACTACATAAATGCTGAGACCGGTCACCACCCAGAAATCGGGTCCGCTGGTAATATCATCTGCTTCATCTCTCAGCTTAGCGAGGTAGTACTGCATGCAAAAAATCAACAGCAGGTAAGATTCTGCAGCCAGTAAATTACCACTTAAATGATCCGGGTTGCCAAAATCTTCCACAAAACTGAAATTGATTATTATTATCACCAGGGAAAAAACAGGAAGAATCTTCTTCAGCATGGTAAAAGAAGATTGCTTTAGCCCTATAAAAAAATAACAGAAACAAATAAACCGGATGATAGAGTGTGCATTGTATAAAGGAGTATTACTCTGCATCCAATCCGGTAAGTAAGTATAAAATTCGCTGATGATATCGCAGGTTAAGTTGATGAAAAAAGCAATAACCAGGTAGACAATAACGGGTGTTAAAAACCGGGGCTGCTGACGCCTGAATAGTAAAATGCTCAGTGGTATCAGGGTTGCCCAAACCTCTGACCAATTCAGCAGTAATTTTAAAAAGCTACCCATTATTAAATAAAAATTTACAAAGCCTGTAAGACACTATACGGGAGAAAACATACCGCAGCTAATCATTGGTAAATATAGTTTTGTCAGGTAGAAAATTACGGCTTATCTTTTACAGGATAAAATATCAACTGCTTTTATTATTTAACCATTAAAGTAATAGTATGAGAAGGCTATCTTTTTTAACTGCACCAGTATTTTACCTGGTAACAATGATCCTTTTTTTTGCATCCTGTAGTGAAAATAAATCTTCAGAGGCAAACACTGATACAGTAGATTCAACTGCTAAAACAACTATGCCGGAAGATAATAAAGGAGGTATTTTGACCGGCAGCCTGGATACATTGATGATTGATTCAGCCTCTTTTGCAGCACTGGGTAAGCCACCAAATCCAAGAAATTGGACAATTTTAAGGTATTATATTACTGGTTCAAATAAGATTACACTGGCTGGTTGGTCGGCTAATAATAGCAACGGCCAGTACCATGCAAATAATGCTCCGCCACCGCCACCCAATATCGTATTAACTATTGACAACCCAAGTTCCATTCAATACGGGACCGGCAATTATTTGGGAAACTTAATACTGCGCCCCAATCAACTTACTAAAATACAAGGGCTTCTTAGTTCAACCCATTCAAAATCGGTTTTATTTGCACCGTTTGTCGATAATAATCAGATTACCTACAAGATTTATCTATCAGATAAAACTACAGCAAAAAATATTTCGGCTAATGTATTACCTACCGGGGAAGACTTAAATCCATCGCCACCCAGGAATTCAAATTAGTATATAACATAAAATACGAATGGAGGTAAAAGGGGTTGCATTTAATTTGCAGCTTTATTTTTCCTCCTTTTTTTATCCGCAATGGCAGATATTCGAAAAAAAACAGCAGGATATGATCTTAAATTTATATCCTCAACTGATTTTATCCACCTGACAAGAATCACCCATCCCTAATGCAGAAAATGATAAATTGTAGGGTCATTCCAAAAAACTGAAAAGTTCTTTGTGCGATTTCAACTCACAGTAAAAAAATAGTATGGCAAAGATTCTATGTGTACTATATGATGACCCGGTTACCGGGTATCCTAAAACATCAATCCGTGATGGTATTCCCGAATTATCCGGTTATCCGGATGGACAATCATTACCCACTCCATCGGGTATTGACTTCACACCCGGCCAGCTGCTGGGCAGTGTATCAGGAGAACTCGGTCTCCGTACATTTTTGGAAACGGGGGGACATCAATTAGTAGTAACCTCTGATAAAGACAGAACTGATTCAGTTTTTGATAAAGAATTGGTGGATGCAGAAGTGGTCATTTCTCAACCATTCTGGCCTGCATATTTAACAGCCGAACGAATGGCTAAAGCAAAAAAATTAAAACTGGCGATTACCGCAGGCATTGGTTCTGATCATGTTGATCTGCAGGCTGCCATGAAGCATGGAATTACAGTGGCAGAAGTTACCTACTGCAACAGCATCAGTGTTTCCGAACATGTGGTGATGATGATTTTATCCCTGGTACGAAATTATATTCCCTCTTATCAATGGGTAGTGAAAGGCGGTTGGAATATTGCTGATTGTGTTCAACGGTCATATGATGTAGAGGGCATGACAGTGGGAACGGTTGCTGCAGGCAGAATTGGCCTGGCAGTGTTGCGCCGGCTTCATCCTTTTGATATGAAGCTTCATTATTTTGACCGCCACCGGTTGCCAGATAAAATTGAAAAAAAATTGAATCTTACGTTTCATCCTAATGTGGAATCATTGGTAAAAGTTTGCGATGTAGTTACTATCAACTGCCCCTTGCATCCTGAAACAGAAAATCTTTTCAATGAAACGCTTATCAGTAAAATGAAACGGGGTGCTTATCTCGTAAATACGGCCCGCGGAAAAATATGTGACCGTGATGCAATTGTTCGGGCATTGGAAAGCGGACAGCTTGCTGGTTACGCAGGAGATGTATGGTTTCCGCAACCGGCTCCCAACGACCATCCATGGAGAACAATGCCTAATCACGGAATGACACCACATATTTCAGGCTCCAGCCTTTCAGCACAAACCCGATATGCAGCCGGTACCCGTGAAATATTGGAATGCTGGTTTGCAGGAAAACCATTACGTTCCGAATACCTGATTGTTGACGGCGGTAAACTGGCAGGCGTTGGTGCACATTCCTATAGTGAAGGCAATGCTACAAGAGGTTCAGAAGAAGCGGCAAAATTTAAGACAGCACAATGATATATGCTTTTGTTTTTAGTTTATAAACCGGCACATTCCTGTTAAGGGTTCTTCCCCCGCAACCCGTTCATTAAATGTTTTGACTGGCTTCTGGTAGTCACCATCAAAGGTGGTAAGAAGAATAATTTGTACAGTCTGTAACCTAACGGTGTATATTGGAGAAGAAATAAGTGTAAAGGGAGGTGGTGTACCCACTTGTCTCACAAGACCACTATACCGGCATAAATGAATATTCAGCCTTTTTCGCATTGGCACAATTTCAAACACATATGTCACCACTTCCCCACCGCTACTTCATCCTCAATAAACCATACAACATGGTCTCACAGTTTGTAAGCACCCATGCGGTAAACTTACTGGGCGATATAGGTTTCAATTTTCCCGAAGGCATACATGCCATAGGCCGGCTCGATAATCTTTCAGAAGGATTATTGATTTTAACTACCAATAGAAATGTTACCCGTTTATTATTTGAAGCAAAGGAGCCACATAAAAGAACTTACCTGGTACTCGTCAATCATATAGTAACAGAAGAACGATTGCAAATGATAAGAGATGGAGTGTCATTCCGGATAAGAGGCGGTGCTTATTACACCTCCACTCCCTGCGAAGCCGAAATTGTTTTGCAACCTGAAATCTCTTTTCCATCACCGTATGTAATGACGGGTAATATTCCCTATACATGGTTGCGCATTACGCTTACAGAAGGCAAATTTCACCAGGTGCGTAAAATGATGAGGGCTGTTCACCATCGTTGCAAACGACTAATCCGGGTAAGTATTGAAGACCTTGCGCTGGGAGATTTACAGCCGGGCTGCATTAAAGAGATTGCGGAGAAAGATTTTTTTGAACTGCTTAAAATTGAGAATTGCAGCAGTATAAGAAGTAAATAAAGAAAAAACAAGGTCTTATTTTTTGCGTACATATTTTAATAAGCTTACATTTAAGAAGGGTTTTAGCAACTCCTTTGTATGCCTGCATATGAAATAGAAATAATTCTGAACCGCCAATTGGCAGATTGTCTCTCTATACCAGTCTTTATTACTGATAGAATAGGCACTCTGATTTACTATAATGAGCCGGCAGAAAAAATACTAGGAAGACGCTATGAAGACACAGGAGAAATGCCTTCCAATGTCTGGGCTACAATTTTTAAGCCTATGGATGAATTGGGAAATACATTACTACCGGATGAACTTCCCCTTGTAAAAACGCTGCAGAATTGTAATCCACATCATAAAACATTTTGGATAGAAAGCCTGCAAGGAAAAGTTGAAAAAATTTCTGTTACATCTTATCCCATTCTTGGACGATCCTCAAAATTTTTGGGGGCTGTCGCCCTTTTCTGGGAATCATTAGACGAATGAAAATTACAATACGGGGTGTTCGTGGTTCCATACCCACTTCCAGCCCGGAATTTAAATATTATGGAGGTAATACATCTTGTTGTGAAGTAGTAGAAGATGGATACAGACTATTGCTGGATGGCGGCTCAGGTATCTGTAATGCAACTACTGATCAACAGATGGGCAATAAAAGGATCGATATACTATTAACGCATCTTCATTTAGATCATATTCAGGGTTTGGGGTTTTTCAAACCTCTTTTTGAACCGGATATAGAAGTACATATTTGGGGCCCCGATAGTAGCACTCAATCATTACACTCCCGGCTTAGCCGTTATTTCTCCCCACCCTTATTTCCTGTTCATATCCGGGAACTGCCTTGTAAGATTATCCTGCATGAAATAGAAAATAGTGTTTTTAAAATTGGGCCATTTACTATTAATTCCCGCTATGTAATACATCCGGGCCCCACTGTGGGTTTTCGGGTGGCTGGCCGGCAGTCTGTATTTACCTATATACCGGATCATGAACCTGCACTTAGCCTCAACGGATTACCAACAGACAGAAAATGGATTTCCGGTATCGACCTTGCAGCAGATACCGATTTATTATTACATGATGCACAATACAATTTGGAGGAATATAAAAAAAAAATAGGGTGGGGCCATTCTTCCATGGATGATGCAGTGTTGTTTGCTTCGATGGCGGGAGCAAAAAGATTACTACTGTCACACCATGATCCATCGCATACGGATGTACAACTTAATGAAATGCTGGCCGAATTAAAAGCAAGGAAAAATTATACGTTTACGTATGAAATGGCTGTAGAAAATATGCAGATTAATCTGCCATAATGAAAGGATGTGCAATAATTAATTCCCTTTTAATAGCATTTTAGCATACGGAACCAAATACTGCGGATGCTGAAAATAAATTTCAGGGTTTAAAAATGCCCTTTTTGTAATAATTAAGTTATATTAAGTAACCAAAAAAACGCTTTTTGCTCATGAGTAATAGAGGGAAAATAATATTTCGGCTTATCATTTTCCTGAACTGTCTTTGCCTGTATACTCGGTCAAATAGCAAACAAACTACACAATCAGGGTTGATTTTTTCTTTATTTCTTGTATCGCAGCAAACAATTTATCCAAATCCTGCTGGCTGTTAAATGCATTAATGGAATAACGCAGGTACACTTTATCGCCATGCCGCATTACCGGTATTTGAATTTTGTATGCATCAAAAAAATGGTTGTGCAGTTTTTCAGGCTCTGTTGTTTTTATTTCGGCACTGAAGAGTTGCAGAATAAAATCATCCGTTACCGGTGCAAGAGGAGCTGATCCGAGCAGTTTACAAAATGCAGTTGTATTGGCTTGTACTAACTGGCGGCATTCAGTTGCTACCTGTTCCCAGCTATGTTGGTTCATAAATTGAATAGCGGCAGGTATCGTTAAAAATGCAGAGTAATCCCGGGTGCCATTTGTCTGGTGGTAATCTAAAAATGTTGAGGCCGAAGGAAATAACGCTTTATAACCCCAGCTTACTATTAATGGGTCCACCCTGTACTGCTGTTCTTTCTTTACATATAAAAACGAACTGCCCTTCGGTGTCATCATCCATTTATGACAGGCACCGGTGTAAAAATCAAATGGAGCATTTTGTAAGTCCAATGGAATTTGTCCCGGTGCATGGGCACCATCTACAAAAGTTAATATGCCTTTTTCTTTTGCAACGGCACATATTTCTTCTACCGGTAAGCGCAGGCCCGTGCTGCTGGTAATATGGCTGATGAAAACCAGTTTGGTTTTATTGCTTAACCCTTTAAAAAAGGCTGCCACAAATTCTTCTTTCGATTGTATGGGCAATGGTATATGCTGCTTTATATATTTTGCTCCTGTTTTTTTGCAATAGTATTCCCATGTTTTGTCGCAGGCGCCATATTCCAGATCGGTAGTCAGTATTTCATCGCCGGGTTGTAAATCAAAACTTTTGGCAACAGCATTTACTGCATACGATGGATTGGTTACATACACCAGGTCATCTTTATCGCAATGGATATAATTACCCAACGCTTCCCGTGCAGCAGCTAAATATTTTAATCCGTTAACGGTAATAAACTGTACAGGTTCTTGCTCCAGTTCTAATTGAAATTGCTGATACCTTTCAAACACCGGTTTTGGACAGGCACCAAAAGAACCAAAATTGAGAAAGGTTACATCGTCTCTTAATAAAAAGTATTGTTTCAGGTTTTGCATCATCAAATGTAAAAGAATATTTTTCGTTTAAACGGGTTTCATGGATGCCATTATTTATAAGGTATGGTTATTGATTATGCTCAGGCACATTAAAACAAACAAACATGGTTAATCAAAAACAATTCGGTGTGTGGATGGATACACATCATGCTACTATTGTGGGTAGCGAAAATGCTGAAACTGGGGCACTGGTAGTACTTGCTCATATAATTGGGGAAGAAATTTCCCCAAGTCCCAGCCAAAAGAATGAGCACAATCAAAAAAAAATGCTGCAGGCAAAATTTTTTAAAGAAATAACTGCGCACCTGCAAAATGCCACTCACCTGCATGCAACCGGTACGGGCCAGGTGCAGGAACAGTTTATTCATTACCTGGCAGAAACGCCTCAGTTTAAAAACACGAAAACGGAGGAAACTACTTCTAACAAAATGAGCGACGAAAGACTAATAGAATTTTTTTCAGAAAAATTTAGTTGGTTGGCGAGTTAGAAAGTTCTCAATTCTTTTAATATTCCTTGTTTTCGCATTAATTAGAATCGGTAAATCAATAACTATAGTGTGTCCACACAAAATTACTTAGTATCACCGGCAGGTTCGCAGAGGTATGAACCCGCAGGTGGTACTTTCAAACCGCAAATAAGAAAGCAGTATTACCCTTTTCTAAAATTCAATTTATCCAGAACGTTATGAAGGAGCTGTGTGCTAAAAGGTTTTTTCAAAAAATAATTAACCCCTTCCTCTGAGGCCTTTTCCTCTACCCAGGCTTCTGTGTCAGCTGTCATCATTATTATTTTTATTTCTTCATCGGTTGATTTAATTGTGCGTATGAAGTTGACTCCTAATCCTTCGGGGAAGCTATTGTCCAGAAAAATAACGGTTGGTTTCAGGTATGTCAGGTATTCTTCAGCTTCGGGTAATGAATGCACTGCCAGTGTGTGTATCTTTCTAATCTCTAATAGGGAGGTTAATAACTGAGCAAGGTCTACGTCATCATCAATAATCATTGCTGTTTGTACAAGTGCTCCCATTTTCGAATTCTCCTTTACTGAGTAGAGGCAAAAACTCCGCCTTTTTTATCCCGGTTTATTTTCTGCAATAATGAGTATTCATTTACTCAGATCATGATACAATTCCCCCAATGGGATGATTTTAGTACCCATTTGTTTCTTCACCTTGTCACCCACAAAGGCATTAATGGTTAGCGACCCAACAAAATATTTGGCTATTACTTCGGGTTTAAGGCAAGTGTAGAGTTTCTGAGGCATCTTATTAATGATTAACTTTCCTTATCTAATTTTTTAAAATGGATAATTCAAAAGATCTCCGCCTTGCCGTTTTAATTGATGCAGACAATATTCCTTACCGGCTGATAAGCGGTATACTGGAAGAGATAGCCAAGTATGGTGCACCTACTTTTAAACGCATTTATGCTGATTGGACAAAACCACATGTGTCTGGCTGGAAATCCGTGTTGCTGGATCATGCTATAACACCGGTACAGCAATACAGTTACACCACCGGAAAAAATTCTTCTGACTCTGCACTCATCATTGATGCAATGGATATTCTGTACACCGGCCGGGTGGATGGTTTTTGTGTGGTGAGCAGTGACAGCGATTTTACCAGGCTGGCTACCCGGTTGCGGGAAGCCGGTATGAAAGTATTTGGAATGGGAGAACAAAAAACTCCTTCTCCCTTCCGGGCGGCCTGCGACAAATTTATTTATATAGAAATATTAGATCAGCCTGAAACAGGTCCTAAACAAATAAAACTATCTGACCTGCGGAAAAAAGAAAAAGTAATAAGTAAAGTGGATAAGAACCTGGTAAGCCTTATTACTTCCAGTATCAACGACATTGCCGATGAGAACGGATGGGCTTTCCTGGGTGAATTGGGTAATTTATTATTGAAGAAACGTCCTGATTTTGATCCACGTAATTATGGATTTGAAAAACTATTGCTGCTGATCAAAAGTCTCGGTTATTATGAAATAGATGAACGGGAAACCGGAAGAAAAAATGTAAAGCTGGTGTATATCCGTGTAAAATAATCTTCGTTGAGCTATGCAAACAATACTGTAACAGTTTGAACTACTTCAAAATCGCAGTGGTATTATCTTGTTCCAATTTTTTTTGATAGGATTCATGTATTCGGTAGAGTTCAGCATAAATAATACCATGTGCCAGCAGACTCTCATGTGTACCTTCCTCTGCAACAATGCCGTCTTTGATAACAAATATTTTGTCAGAATTAATAAGTATGTTGAGCCGGTGCGATATGGTGATCACTGTGCGGCCTTCCATTAATCTTTCAAGCGCTTCGGTTACAATTTTTTCAGATTCTGTATCCAGTGATGCAGTAGGCTCATCCAGAATAAGTATCGGCGCATTTCGTACTACTACTCTCGCTATGCCAATACGCTGACGTTCACCTCCGGAAAGTGTAACTCCTTTTTCTCCAATGATGGTATCATATCCCATCGGAAGCCGGGTAATAAAATCATGTGCATTAGCCAGTTTGGCTGCTTCCATGATTTCTTTTACTGTAGCATCGGGCCGGCCATAAGCAATATTGTCACGGATGGTACCATAAAAAAGCATTGAATCCTGCAGCACAATTCCAATTTCTCTGCGAAGGCCCTCCAGTTTATAGTCTGTAATATCCTTCCCATCAATCAGCACAGTGCCCGATGTTGGATCATGCAACCTTGGGATTAGATATGCGATGGTAGATTTGCCACCGCCGGTTGGTCCGCAGATCCCAATTCGCTGACCGCACTTTATAGTAATGTTGATGTCTTTAAGTACAGGAATTCCAGGCTTGTAAGAAAAATTTACATGCTCAAAAATAATATCACCTTTTAATTTACCCGGTTCTATCGCATCTGGTTTTTGCGGTACGATCATATCTGCTTCAAGTATATGTTTGATGCGTTCCAGTGCCACAGTTGCCTGTGCGATATTAACTGTCATTTTCGCAAGGTCTTTTACAGGATTAAAAAACTTATTCAGGTAAGATAAAAATACCGTCAACGAACCTACCGTCATTACACCGGCAAGTACCAGGCTTGCTCCACGCCAAAGTACAAATGCCGTACACAATGCTACTACCAATGTGAAAACAGGTGAGATTAGTGATTTAATCCTCCGTGCCCTGAGTGCAGCATGAACGGTTTTCATACTTATTTTTTGTAAACGATCTTCTTCCAGGCCTTGCCTGCCAAAAGCATTTACTGATCGGATAGATTCTAACCCGTGCTGAATTACAGTAACCATTTCAGCCTGGTCACTCCGTACTTCATGCGTTGCTTTTTTAACCGCCCTTCGGAAACGCATTACAAACAACATCAGGAAAGGTGCAAGGATAACTGCTATCAATGCAAAATCCCATTTCAAATAAAGCATCAATCCAAACATGCCAAAAATGGTTAGTGCGTCCACCAATATGCTGAGTAAGGTAGAAGAAACAAAATCCTGAATGGTATTTACATCCGCCGTGATGGTACTTAGCAGTTTTCCTACCTGGTGTGTTTCGTGATATGTAAGGGAGAGTTGTTGCAAATGATGGTAGATCCGCTTACGAAGATCGTTGGCCATATACTGGGCAACACTTTCTGTAAAATAATTATTTACATACCCTGCTAAACCACCAATGGCTGAAAAAAGAACCAGTGCAATGGAACAAACTCCGGCAAGCGCCATTGTTTGTTCACCCGGCAGCAGGGTGTTCAGCCATGTAAGCCAGCCGGGTAATTGGTTACCACTAATAACATTATCGATGATAATCTTCAATGGCCAGGGAGTAGCCAGGCTCATGGCAGTTTCAATCAGCATCGCAATGAAAATGATAAACAGCCATTTTCTGTAAGGAAATACCAGTTCTTTTACAAGATGGGTGAGGCTTTTGATTCGGGCCGTTTTGCCTGTTTGAGTTGTTTCGTTCTGTCCGTCTTTATTTAAAACACGTGGAGGCATATATGTCAGTTCAATGCAGAAAAAGTTTTGTTACAGGCTATACTGGATTTTTATATGATGATGGATTGCAAGTTATGTTATTGATTTTTGTTTATTATTTTATCAGGGCCGTTTATTTTCTTTTGCGCAGCATATAGAGATAAAGGCTTTCTACTTTTTTTCTTGCCCAGTCTGTTTTTCGCAGAAAAGTCAAACTGGATTTTATACTGGGGTTACTTTTAAAACAGTTGATATTAATTTGCTGTGCAAGTTCCTCCCATCCGTAATGGGTGACCAATTCATTTAAAATTACTTCTAATGTTTTACCGTTTAAGGGGTCTTTTGATGTTTGCATTTTAGTTTTAATTTTTTCGTTCTTTAGTTTTAAACCAGAGTATCCGAAATTGTCTGAGTGAAAATTTAATCAGTTCTTGTTGTTGCGGGTTGCTGGCGGAAGATAGTAGCCAGCAATTGATAGAGCTCGGGATTTTTGTCTTGCAATAAATCGGGCCGTTCAAAAAAATACTCAGATACTACTGCAAAAAATTCTGCTTCATTAGTGGCACCATAAGGATTGATGTCGGATCGATCGGCCAGGATTTTTTTTATTTCATGCCGCATCAGTTGCAGCCAGGGTAAAATGTATTGCTTCTGAAGAATAAATTCGGGGATGCCATCTACAGACCCGTCTGACTTATCTACGAGGTGTACAAACTCATGAATAGCAGTGTTGGTCTTACTTGTTTTATTAATAAAAGCCTGCCGGAGTTCATGCTGTGATAAGATCATTACACCATTAAATGCACCGCTGCCTACCATACCAAGAATATTGCGATCACTGCCTGTTTGTTCAAAATCATGATTGAATGAATCAGGATATAGTAATACTTCCTGCAAGTTTGCATATTCCCAATCCGGAAAACCAAATATGGGGATGACGGCACTGGAAGCTATCAGTACTTTGTCAATGTCTTCAACAATTGTTTTAACACCGGTTATCCTTGTCTGCGCTAAAAATAATTGTACCCGGGTTTCAAATTCCTGCTGCTTCGCTTCTCCAAGTTGCCGGAAAAATTCCACCTGTTCATGCAGTATTGCACGGTATTGATCTGGTATGGGCTGAATTATACCCGGGTTCTTTTTTTTGCGCATTAGTACAGTAAGTAACAGTACCAACAAGGCTAATACAAAAAGAATTAGTAAAAAAGTATCCATATCAACTATGAAAATAAGAAGACAAAGATTGAAAACAGGTAATTTCTTTGATAGCTTCAATGAGAAATAATTAACCTCAGCAATATGCGATTCTCTTTAGCAGCCTTTTTTGTTGTACTGGATTGTTTGGCCGGGCTGTTGACTCAGGCGGGCTTCCATCCACTCGGAATTTGATTATATTCATGGTACTTATCCAGACAAATAAAAAAAGAAACATGAGTACTGAACAGCCGGACAACAAAACTGCTGAAAACCAAAACGATCAGATTATTTCTTACCTCACCCTGCGGGTACTGATAGGTGCCACAGGTGTATTACTTCCTTTATTAGTGGTACTAGGTAAATTTATTTCCGAAAAATCGGGGCAATTGGAATTTTCAATCAGTGATTATTACGATAATGGGTCAGCCGGAGATTTACTGGTGGGGGTATTGTTTGTACTGGGGTTCTTCCTGCTTTCCTACAAGGGTCCGGAACGGATAGACAACAGAGCCGCTGATGTCGGATGTATTGCAGCACTGGGGTTAGCATTATTTCCCACCACTTATTGTTCCGATTGCTGGGTACATATTATGCATTTCGTTTTTGCTTTACTGCTTTTTTCAGTGTTTATTTTTTTCTCTGTTTATCTTTTCCGTAAAACGCATCCCAATAAAAAAATTACTACGGAAAAGAAATACCGTAACAGGGTCTATCTTATCTGCGGTATCATTATGATTATTTGTATTGTGGCTATTGCAATAAGTTTATTAGTACTGGATGCCTCCGTTAGTGTGAAGTATAAACTGGTCTACTGGTTTGAGTCGATTGCATTGGTCTCTTTCGGCATATCATGGATCACAAAATCAGAATCTTTTTATCTGAAAGACAAAAAGCCCAGTAAAACAGAGTCTGCTATATAAATTTGAACTCTGGCATTTTATCACAACGTAATAATTCATTGCAATAATGTACAAGATTGGTTGCTATCTGTATTATATAATTCTAGAAAAAAATTAATCATTTTCTTCAAAATGTAAATGCTGGTGATGGGCTCCGGCTGCAATGTGCAGCGCAAAACCTGCAATCGCAGTGTCTTTTAAAATATTAATAAGAGCCATCTGCCGCATATCCTTGTCGCCTGAATTCATAAAATTGGGCAGGTGGATTGTAAGAATAAAAATAATCAACATTACCACCAACAGGTAGCTGGTAATTTTTACAAACTGGTTGGTTAGAAACGAAAGCCCTACCAGGATAAAGGCCGTGCCTACAATATAGGCCCACAGTATACCACCTACCAGGGATAGGGGCACATAAACCATCAAATCCCTGGGGTATAAAAAATGAAAAATACCAAAAATGATCAGGACTACTGACAGTGTATAGATGGCTATCCGTGATATTATATGATAATGTTTCATAAAAAAAATTTTGGTTTAGTAAAAGGTAAGACTTTCGGTTCTATTAATATAGGATTTTCATTTTTTTTGTTATGATTCGAAATAATGGTTGGAAACGAAATGATCAGGCACTTGCCGCACCTAAACCTGAAAAACCCAGCTATTCGTATGGGCAAACTATCATTCAGAAAAGGGTTTTTGGAAAGATAAATCAAGGCAAATAATCAAAAGAAAATACTACTAACCGGCCACGGTTCCCGGTATATAATCGTACTTTTCATTTATCTTTTCTATAAAATTTAATATGCTTCGGATTACTTTCATTGCACTCTTGTGCTTGCTGACAGGTACAAGTTTTGGCCAATACAACTGGAAACTTGAAAAAGATAAGAATGGTATTAAAGTGTATTCATCGGACATGTCAAACTCGTCTTTCAAAGCAGTAAAAGTGGAATGTACCCTTACCGGCAGCTATACCAAATTAGTATCCATCCTAACTAAAGTATCTCAATTCAGTAAATGGATTTATAACACAAAACTGAGCACCCTGGTACGGCAAACCACGCCTCTTGATTTTGTCTACTATTCAGAAACACACCTGCCATGGCCATTATCCAACAGGGATGCAGTGATCCATTTACGAATCAGAACAGACAGTCTGCCAAGGGTTTTGACAATTTCGGGAAGCGGTGTACCTGGCCTGGTTCCGGAAATACCCGGCAAAGTCAGGGTGTCAAAATATGCAGCGACCTGGAAGGTCACAATGCCAACGGCTACTACCATAAAAATTTATTATGTACTGGAATTAAATCCCGGTGGCAGCATTCCTGCGTGGGTGGCTAATTCATTTTCAGATAAAGGCCCTTTCGAGACATTCAGCAACCTGGCTGACATGCTTAAGAAATAGGC
>JANMFO010000055.1:0-1576 GCA_031374245.1 Chitinophagaceae bacterium
CAAACAGGCGAAGAGAAGGAGGTTAATTCAACCAATCTCAACCGTGCCATAAAGTATTTAGATGAGATCAAAATCATTTTTACAAAGATTGAATTCATAAAAAATAATATAACTGTTGAAGATATTTTATAAACGACCAGTCATGTTTAAGAATATTGAAATGAAAAAAAGAATTGCTTTCATATTAGTGCTCTTTCTTTCATCACAATTTGTTTTTGCCCAACCCACCCAGGCCGAAATAGATAAGATGATGAAGGATACACAATCAATGATGAAAAAATATGGCAATGACAGTGTGGTGAAGAAAATGATGAAAAATAACCAGGCTAATAATAGTGGTGCAACAAATACTTTATACAGCTCTGACCCTGGCTCTTCCGGTAATGTTGACAACTGGAGATTTCCACCAAAGAATATGACATTCCTTTCGGCTCTTCCAAAAAAAGTATTTACCAAAAATGAGCTGGTAAGTTTCTTAAATGATTTATATACTCAATTATCAAAAAAATTAACCCCGGGTGTAGCGGCTTCTGTTCAATCCATTGCTGCAAAGTATAATAATGATGGGAATAAAATGGGAGATGCCGCAGTAATGGGCTGGTACACAAATTGCCGGGAAGAAGCCTTACTGTTAATTATCAAAGCAGCCATTAACAGGCCTGATGATGGAATACTGCTGAATAATTGTGCAGCCATTTTAAATATGAGTGGCATTGAACAAAAAGCAATCCCATTGCTTAAATACGTTTTGCAATCTTACCCAACCAATGCAATGGTGCTGAATAACCTGGGGCAGGCTTATGCAGGCCTGGGAGAAACAGATACTGCTATGATTTATCTCGGTCGTTGCATGAAAATGGAACCGGAACATCCGGAGGCTTGTAATACCGTAGGACAAATAGAAGCAACAAAAGGCAATAAAGAAAAAGCAATTGAATATTTTGAAAAGTCAATAAAAAGTGCCTATTGCAAACCGGCGCAACTCAAACTCCGGAAAATAAAAAAAGATTCAAAGATTGCTGGCCTGGTACGGCCCCGTGTAAAAATTCCTGAATATTTTAATCTCTTCAAATACGACTTACCTGCCCAATGTACCAGCACAGATAATGCAGCAACAGCAGACGCAGAACATAAAGCCTTTAGGGAAATGGCAACAAAGCAGGCGCAGCTATATGGAGCAAAATATGGAGAACTGGCCCAGAGAGAAATGCAGAAAGCAATGCAGATAATGAATGCCAATGGCGCAGGCCGTGCATTAAGGAAGGATGAATTTATGGCACATCCATTTTATGAACTCTGTGGGATAATGGCCAGGGAATTGCAGACAGATTATAGTAACGATATAAATAACTTTACTTCAAGAATAACTAAAAAATATACCGCAGACTTTAAAGCCCTTGATGATGAATACCAAAACAAATTAAAAATTATAAATACTGGCTTTACTGAAAGAGAAAAAGACTGCGGTGAAGGAAAATCAAATTCTAACTGTCCCACTACGGAAGAAAAATGTACTGCTTATAATAATCTTGCCAATCAATATTTACCAAATTTTGCCGCCCTTACAGAGGATTGG
>JANMFO010000074.1:0-9587 GCA_031374245.1 Chitinophagaceae bacterium
CATAAATAATTTCCACAAGCAATGAGCCAATAGAAAATAACATAGCAGCCGTAATTCCGTCGGAAACTGAAATCTGCATGGCGGCAATATTCAGGGTACCCAATGGCAGCGAACCAATAAAACTTACCAGCAATCCTGTGAGAAATATTTTAAGCAAAGGGTGCATAAAACGAAAGTAAGAAATATGCAGTAATGGTTAGGTAACAATCACCAGTTGATGCAGTTTTTTCATATCAGGAATAGTAATTTTCTTCCGGGTAATTTTCAGCAATCCATCATCTTCCAGTTGATTAATAAAAGTGGTAACGGTTTGTCTTGCACTGCCAATAAGTTTGGCCACATCATCATGTGTAAGGTAATTTTCAATTGTACAGGAAATGGAAACTCCATCATAGCCATCCATTATGGCAATATTATAAAAGAAGGCCAGCAACCTTGACCGAACGTCTTTATTCAGCATATTCACCAGCCGGAATTCTGCACGGCGCAACTTCTCACCTACCTGCTTACTGTATTTAATAGCCAGCATTGGTTTTTTTGTCAGCAGTTTTTCAAAATCTTCTATCGAAAAAGCACAAAGACTTACATCTCCTTTATAGGCACGGGCAAATTCACCATTCAGGTTATTTTTTTCTAATGCAAACTGACCGAATATCTCGCCTTCTTTAATTATCTCTTTGATGATTTCGTTGCCTTCCTCATCTATAAAACCAATTTTTATATACCCGTCTTTTACAAAGTATAATTTATTAAGATGGTGGGAATCAAAATAAATGTAATCACCTTTTTTAGCATCAATAAAATGGTGTGCTACATTCAATTCCTCATACTCCTCATCGCTGAGTTCACACCACAAGTCGTAGTTACGAAGCAACAGGAATTTATCGTCGGTAGACATATTCTATTTATTTACGTAAACTAAAGTTAAGCCAGATGGAAGGGAAACAATAAAATTGAAAAACATCCTTTAGTCATATTTCTCAAGCATTTTAAAATGCTTTTTAGCATCCTGCAGGTATTTCCATCCTTTTCCAAAAGACCAGTAAGGTGTTCCGTTCTTATGGTTATACCTGCTGATTTGGAATAACATTTTCCAATGTTCCAGAATAACCCCATAAGCTTTCCAAAGGCGCATGTTACAATCATAAATGTGATTGGGTTCTGCCCCGCATCCGTTAAATTCCAGGATTAAAAAATTCTTCCCCTGTTTTAAATCTTCGATAGAAGTTGTTTTAATATCGTAACGGCCGTAATAAAATTTATCAGTGTAATGGCTTAGTTCATCAAACACCTTATGCAGATTCTCATCAATTTCATTATGAAGGTTGGTAAAATGTGCACCGCGGTTGTGGTTGCCTGCATAGGACAAGTAAAATATTTCACCGTTGGGAATCACCCTGTCAAACCTATGACCATGCCGGTGCTCCATTTCCTCCATCCGGAATTTTGCCCGTGAATGATTTTCAACCAATTCTTTTAATGTAGCTTTCCCATCCCCTTTTACATGCAATAATTCTTTATCAATAAAACCGCTTACCGTTCCTTTTTGCTGGGTTGGATGGCGATAGTAAAACACACTTACTTCAATTGGCAGCTCTATTAAATCCTGAACAATATACTCAACAGGTACCTTTTCATGATATTTTACTAATTGTTCCTCATTTTCAATTTTACGAAACAAAATGCCTTTCATACCAACATCAGGCTTCACAATGAACGGAAACGTAATACCTGCCTCAACCACCTTCTTCCTCACTTCATCAAATGGCCAGTCATGCATTATATAAATAGTTTTCGGGATAAGATGTGGTGGTAACTGATCATACATTTCCTTTTTACCTTCCCCTTCAAAACCACCAAATGTAATAGTAGGGTTAGACGAGCTGAAATACCAGAAAGACCAGCTGCGCAGACAATACCACAACCATACTGGGCCTATCGGAAAGTAAAGGGCATAGAAATTCCATAGCTCCCAATTCGTCAGTTTTTGAAAAAATTTCTTCATGCTTTTATACAGGTAAACAAAAATAAGTCTCCCTGCAACATAGTCGTATTTTTTATTGTCTTATTTTATCATATAAACCTTAATCTAACTGCATGAAAATACGGCTTGCCTTTTTTATACTGCTGCTTTGTTCCATTAAAGCATTTCCGGCAAACATGCCAACATCACAAACCAATACCACTATTTCAGAACAAATCATTATTCCTGCATTCAGCCTTTCCACTCTTTCCACAATAAAAATAAGAGAGATTGAAAAAACAATCGGCAGAAAGCTGAAACTGAAAGAAAAGATTGCATTTAAAATATTTCAATGGGAAATTAAGAAAGATGTAAAGCGAATTAAAAAGGAAGGCGAAAGGGACAAAGGGAAAACAGCCATGATTCTTGGAATCATTGCTGCAGGTTCACTTTTTATTCCTTTTGTAAACTTAGCGGCATTTCCGCTTGCAATACTGGCAATTGTAATAGGTAGTAACGCAAAAAGAGAAGACCCAAAAAACAGGAAGGCCCTTACCGGAGTTACATTAGGTATTGCTACCTTAGCATTTCTGGTAGCTATTGCCCTCATTGTAGTATTAGTGCTGACGCTGGGAACAATAGGACCATAAATAAATTGTTTTGTATGAATGTACCAACGGTGGCAGGCTTATTTGCAGAAGGCAAAAGCCCTGAAGTATTATTTTGGGTTGGCTGTGCCGGCAGCTTTGACCAACGGGCACAAAAAATAACGAAAGCATTTGTTACTATCCTTGATAAAGTAAAAATTGATTACGCTATTTTAGGAAAAGAAGAAATGTGTACCGGCGACCCGGTTCGCAGAGCTGGTAATGAGTTTATGTTCCAGATGATGGCCTACCAGAATATTCAAATCCTGAATAATTATGGTATTAAAAAAATTGTAACCGCCTGCCCGCATTGTTTTAATACATTAAAGAATGAATATCCTGAACTTGGCGGTAATTATGAAGTCATTCATCATACCACATTCTTACAAAGTTTAATAGATGAAGGAAAAATAAAACTAAAAGAAGGCGGCACATTTAAAGGAAAGAAGATTACCTATCATGACAGTTGCTACCTTGGCCGCTCCAACGATATATATGAAGCTCCCCGAAAAGTATTGGAAGCATTAGATGCAGAACTGGTGGAAATGAAACGTTGCAAAAGCAACGGACTTTGTTGTGGTGCCGGTGGCGCACAAATGTTTAAAGAAGAAGAAAAAGGAATTACAAGAGTTAATATTGAACGCAGCCATGAAGCTATTGGTACGGGAGCATCTATTATTGCAGCAGCCTGCCCTTTTTGTAATACGATGATGACGGACGGTGTTAAGCTGGCGGAGAAAGAAGACAGTGTGCAGGTGATGGATGTGGCAGAATTGATTGCACAATCAATGGAATAAACATTTTTTTTACCTATCACACAAATATTGAAAACATACTTAACATATTCACCGATAGCTATTCTTATAGTTTTCGTCTACATAGGTTACCATTGGTATAAAAGTCAGAAAGAATTTCAAAGGGAGTCTGGAATAAATTCTTTCTCTCCATTACAATCATTCAAGTTTATATTCAATTCGTCCAAAAACGAACAAGAACTTACTGCTTACAAAAAACTGAAAGGGAGAAGTATTAAACTTTTAAAAATATGGGGGCTTACACTTCTAATCTTTATAATTGTAGCTATTATTGTAGGTATTCTTACCGCAAAGAATAAATAATCTTATTGCTCAACTTGTCTTGTATTTAATCGCTCCTGTACTTCAATCGCTTCTTTCAGTTTTCCCTTTGGCACTGGTATTTTTATTTCATTTTGCTCTGCCTTTCTGCCCAACCTTTTATAAATAATAGAAAGAATATTTACCAACCCTTCTCCCCTTAAATCAATTTTAGTTAAATGAAATTCCTCATTACTAAACTGCTGCCGGTCTTTCCCAATCCACACCTGCTCCTGTGTTATTCTTACTTCAGGTATTTTCTTCTCCATAAAAGAATAAAACGGTCTCCATAAATAGCTAAAGAAGCTTTTCTTTATTTTAGTTTGCCGGATAAAATTTTTCCATTCTTCTTTTGTATAAGTCCAGTGAGCAAGTATCATTTTTTAATATTTAGGTGAGTATTCCAACCAGAAATAATTTGGTTGTAATTTAGCAGCATGAATATGGATTATCAATACCTTCTTGACGGTACTTTTCACCAGGACTCACGGGTTTGGATTTACCAATGCAACCGGCTTTTCAGCATGAGTGAAGCTTTTGAAATTGAAGACCTGCTAAAAAATTTTACTGAAAAATGGAAAAGTCACGGCACTCCTGTAAAAGGCACTGGCTATTTATTCTTTGGCCAGTTTATCATTTTAATGGCGGATGAAAGAGCCACCGGCGTTAGCGGTTGCAGTACGGATAGTTCTGTGCGATTAATAAAAGATATTGAGCAACAATTTACTGTGAATATGTTTGACAGAACAACATTGGCATTTTTGGTAAAAGATAAAATTCAGTTGTTACCTCTTTCCCAGTTGCAATATGCGGTTGACAATGGGTTTATTGATGCAGACACTTTATATTTTAATAATCTGGTTCAAACTAAAGAAGAGATGGAGAATAAATGGATTGTACCGGTAAAGGATAGTTGGTTGAAGAACAGAATTTCTTTTTCGAAAACTGTTTCGTAAACACAGAAGTACTATTTCTTTTGCATTACCGGTGTATTCTTCGGCGTTTTTGTAAAATTATAGGCCACACTCAATCTGAAATTACGGGTATTGGTAACACTATAGCTTTCAAGGTTGAAATTGGTGCCATACGTAAATACTCTCCGTTGCTGATTGACAAACGGGTCAATTACATTCACCGTTGCAGTCATTTTCTTTTTGAAAAATTTTCGCTGCACTCCCATATTCATACTGGTATTCCAACGGGCAAAGCCTTGTGGATTCCCAAAACGATTGACATTAAAACCACCGGTGATATTCCACAAATCAGTTGGTATAAACACCGAATTGATATTAGAAGTAAAAGAACCGCCATTGCGAAACTTACGGACGGCGATATCAAAAGCACTGTATTTATTGTAGGTATAGCTGGCACTACCGTTTAATTTTAATTTTTTCGTAATAGTAACTCCAGTCCAGGTACTCATTTCGAATTCTTTTCTTCCACTGATGTTTTCCCATGTTATCTGTGTCTTGCCATCTGTCAGTAAAGTTCTTACCTGGCTGAAAATAGCCTTCACCTTATTATAACCTGCACCAAAGTTGATATAGTACTTAGCTTGTGTGCGGCCAATGATAAAATCAAAGTTATCTGCTGTAGATGCCTCTAATTTCTCGTTCCCGAAACGGATATTGTAAGGGTCAGAAAAATCAATTGTAGGATTTAGTTCACCAATGCCCGGCCGGCGTATGCTACGACGATACGCAAATGTCACATTCAGTTTATCTTTCCATGTCTTGTTGATATTAGCAAAAGGCAGCCATGTCAGGTAATCATTCTTTACATCGCGGCTTTCTTTTAATAACTCAAACCGGATATCTGTTCGTTCAACAGAATTACCAGCTGTAATGCTGAAGCTTTTGCCCAGAATTTGTTTCACTGAACCACGAAGGTTACTTACTGTTTGATGAAACCAGAAATTGTTGCTCAGTAAATCCAGCGGAGCCATCGTTCCTTCGGGTTTCTTTTTATAACTGGCATCCACATCTACGTGGTTATTGTTACGGTTATAAGCACCACCGATTGACACAAAGGTTTTTTTATTATCCAGCATCTTATCATAATTCACCCGAACATTGTACCCGTTAATTTTTGTATCGTTCAGTTGTTGCTGTGTTGAATCCAATCCATTGGGTGTGAAATCAGGGTTAAAAAACTGCTGGTAAAAAACCCTGTCGCTAAAGCTGGAAGAGAAATTATAGCCAGTGATTATTTTTAAGGATTCGCCCAATTTTCCTTTCCAGGTATAGCTCAGGTTCAGGTTGGGGTTGTAATTATTTCCTTCACTATTCACTCTTCGCTGACTTAATCTCCATAATTCATCAAACCGGTTAATATTTTGATATTCAGTCTGATTCGTATTGTCAAATTCTGCCTGATTATAGCTTAATACAAAGTTCAGAAGGTTATTTTTATTAATATCATAATCCACATTCATCCGGAAGTTGGGCCTTATATTTTCACTCCTCGATTTGTTGGTTGTATTGAAAAAATTAGATGAATCGGTGTAAATATTCTTGCGGATAGAAAAGCCATTACCATCGTATTGATTGTAACCACCTCCAGCATTTATATTTATCGCTAATCCTTGTTTACGATAGGTAAAACTTGCATTGAAAGTAGCTTCTCCCCTTGTACCGGCAGTTACTGATACACGGCCACTCATTCCTACTTTACCTTTTTTGGTAACGATGTTGATAACACCACCTTGTTCATTGGCATATTGTGGCGGCGGATTTGTCATCACTTCTATTTTATCAATAGAGCTACCGGGTAATGATTCGAGCAAATCCTGCAATTGCTGAAGGTTTAGCTCAACCGGTTTATCATCAATTAAAATTTTAGGTTCTTTTCCCCGCACCGTTAGTTTTCCATCCGGGTCTTTTGATACCAACGGAACAATCGTTAATAACTCTGCGGCATTACTTCCCGCTGCCAGAGCTGATTCACCAGCATTGAAAGTGAAATTACCGTCTTTGGATTGTATCAATGGCTTCTCTGCATAAATAATAACCTCTTCGAGATTATCTGAGTTTCTTGGCTTTAACGTAATATCAGTAAGATTGAAATCGTATCGTTCGGTGCGAAAATTAATACTGTCAATCACCATTGGTTGCAAACCGATATAAGTAATAGCTAATTTATAATAACCGAACCCGATGGCCGTAAAGGTGAATTGCCCGGTGTTATCGGTAGAAGCAGCTTTCTTATTCAAACTATCTGACAGAGATATAAGCTGCACATTAGCTCCTGCTAAAGCCTTTTTCTTTTCATCCATCACATTCCCGGTAATAATACCTGACGGAGATCTCTCCTGGCCAAGAGCAGCCAGTACAAAGAGGGAAACCGTAAAGAAAAGGGAGACTTTTTTCAACATTTCGTTTTAGACGGTCAAATATACTTTGAACCTGCTAAGAAGGTAAAAAGTTTGGTATCAATGGTATGTCTTACCGTTTGTAAATCAACTATCCATATTCCTACTGCCATCCTGTCACTATTTCCGGGCTTAGCAGTATATTTGCAATCCAATAGAACTTTTTATGCTTGACTTCGTGACAGATAAGACCCATGATGAGGCACGGCAAGGCGAAGCTTTTGCTACCCTGATTAGTGAACCAACTCAATACAAAAAGCGGTTTTATATCGAGAGTTATGGCTGTGCTATGAACTTTGCTGACAGCGAAGTAGTGGCATCAATATTAAATAAAGATGGCTTTGGAGCCACAAAAGATGTGGAAGAAGCTGACCTCATATTTATCAATACTTGCTCCATCCGGGAAAAGGCAGAGTTGACAGTTCGCAAACGCCTCACTGAATTCAGGCTATTGAAGAAAAGAAAAAAAGGGATGCTGGTAGGCTTGCTCGGTTGCATGGCAGAGCGGTTGAAATCAAAATTGCTGGAAGAAGAAAAACTGGTTGATATAGTTGTTGGGCCAGATGCTTATCGTTCATTACCAGCATTGGTAATTGAAGCAGAGGGTGGGCAAAAAGCGGTGAATGTTTTATTAAGCCGTGATGAAACCTATGCAGATATTTCTCCTGTACGATTAAATAGCAATGGTGTAAATGCATTTGTAAGTATAATGCGGGGCTGCAACAATATGTGTTCTTTCTGTGTAGTGCCTTTTACAAGGGGAAGAGAAAGAAGTCGAAATACTGAAAGTATTATTGCAGAATGTAAAGACTTATTTGAAAAAGGATACCGGGAAGTAACACTACTGGGGCAGAATGTTGATAGTTATTATTATACTGAATCAACGGTCAACGGTCGACAGCCAACAGATAAGACCGTGACTTTTGCAATGCTTCTTGAAAGAGTTGCGTTAGTCTCTCCCCTGCTTCGTGTACGTTTCTCTACTTCTCATCCAAAAGATATTACGGATGATGTGTTGCATACCATTGTTAAGTATGAAAACATATGTAACTACATTCATTTGCCGGTGCAAAGTGGTTCAACAAGAGTATTGCAACTGATGAACCGTACCTATACCAGAGAATGGTATATGTCGAAGATCGACAGGATAAAACAAATAATACCTGATTGCGGCATCAGTGGTGATATTATCACCGGTTTTTGTACAGAAGATGAAAAAGACCACCAGGATACTTTAAAGATTATGGAGTACTCGAAATACGATTACGCCTATATGTATTATTATTCTGAAAGACCGGGAACACTGGCACAGAAAAGGTATACCGATGATGTGCCGCTGGAAGTGAAGAAAAGAAGATTGCATGAAGTAGTGCAAATGCAGAATAAATTATCGCTGGCAAGTAATCTGCGGGATATGGGAAAATCGTTTAAAATTTTAATAGAAGGTGATAGTAAGAAAAGTGACAAGGACTGGGCAGGAAGAAGTTCTCACGGAAAAGTATTTGTTTTTCCTAAAGAGAATTATAAGTTGAACAAAGGTGATTATGTAATGGTGCAGGCAAATGAATGCACACAGGGAACTATACTTGGACATATTATTAATTAATAATTTTTAATTAATAATTCAAAAAATAACAATGGATATTCAATCAATAAAAAATCGTTTTGGCATTATCGGCAATTCACCTGCTCTCAATTACGCATTGCAGGTAGCATCACAGGTATCCAATACAGACCTCACTGTTTTAATTAATGGTGAAAGCGGTGTGGGTAAAGAAGTTTTTTCCAACATCATTCATTCGCTGAGTGCAAGAAAACACAATCCGTTCATTGCTGTTAACTGCGGTGCTATTCCTGAAGGAACAATTGATTCCGAGTTATTCGGGCATGAGAAAGGGTCTTTCACCGGTGCTGCAGATGCGAGGAAAGGATATTTCGAAACAGTAAACAGCGGTACAATTTTTCTTGATGAGATTGGTGAATTGCCGTTAGGTACTCAAGCAAGATTACTTCGTGTATTAGAAGCCGGAGAATACATCCGTGTAGGTTCATCCAAAGTGCAGAAAACTGATGTAAGGGTTATAGCTGCAAGTAATAAAGACCTGTTGCAGCTGGTGCAGGCTGGAAGGTTTCGTGAAGATTTGTACTATCGTCTCAGTACCGTTCCTATCAGGGTTCCTGCTTTGCATGACAGGCCTGAAGACATTCATATTCTGTTCAGAAAATTTGCAGCTGATTTTGCCAATAAATATAAGACGGCTCCTGTTCAGCTGGACGATGAAGCAAAACAACTGTTAATAAATTATCCGTGGCCGGGCAATGTGAGGGAATTGAAGAATATTGCAGAACAGATTTCAGTGCTGAGTACTGATAAAAACATTACAGCAAAGGAATTGAGCAAGTTTTTACAGCCTTATTCGAGTAACAGGTTGCCGATACTGGCTTCTGCCAATGGAAACAGTTCTGAATTTGCTAACGAACGGGAAATCCTG
>JANMFO010000079.1:0-3283 GCA_031374245.1 Chitinophagaceae bacterium
CAGCAGGTAAATAATTTCTTTTCATCTCTTACAATTGATTCTACTAATGCAGCACCAGCAGCACCAGGAGCATACCAGGCAGAAGTACCGAGTAGTGCAGTTAAGGTGGCACCGCCAACCATGGTGTCTTTTACAATTTTCTCTTGTTGTTCTGCACTTAAGAGATTAGTAACAGGTGTGCTGTTCCAGGTAGCTAAACGGATTAACGGAATCATAGTGGTATCACCATGTCCACCTACAACAACAGCATTCAAATCCGAAGGGCTGCAATTCAGGTGCTGGCTCAATTGATATTTGAAACGGCTGCTATCTAATGTACCGCCCATTCCAATAATTCTATGTTTTGGTATACCTGTTGAAGTTAATGCCAGGTAAGTCATTGTATCCATCGGGTTGCTGATTACAATGATGATGGCATTGGGAGAATGTTTTAAGATGTTTTCGCAAACACCTTTTACAATACCTGCATTTACGCCAATCAGTTCTTCACGGGTCATACCGGGTTTGCGGGGAAGGCCAGACGTAATTACCACCACATCGCTGCCGGCAGTTTTTGTATAATCGTTAGTGCTGCCGGTGATCTTGGTATCAAACCCAAGCAAGGTAGCAGTCTGCATCATATCCTGGGCTTTACCTTCAGCAACGCCTTCTTTAATGTCGAGTAATACTAATTCAGTTGCCAGTTCTTTACGGGCAATATTATCAGCACAGGTAGCACCAACGGCCCCAGCGCCTACAACAGTTACTTTCATGAAAAAAAATTTATTAAATAAGAAATTATTTGCGGTGCAAAGGTAAATGAAAGTTTGAGGTTTAAACTTTGCAAAATGAAGTTATTTTTTCAATTCTTCTATGGCTTTTGTGATGGGCATCGAACCTTCAAAAACCGAAATCAGCTCTTTCTTTTTATTGTAAAACGCAAGAAAAGGAAGATTACGAATCATATAATAACTGGGTAAAAAATAATGAGTATCCTGTACCACCGTAATGTTTTTATAATCTGACAGTTTATTTTTTTCCATAAATTCTTTCATACTGATAAAGGGCATGGAAGTAGCCATGATAATCTGTATGTTTTTAAATTGGTCGATGTTTTTTATTATTTCTTCTGTTTCATGCTGGCAATGGTCGCATTGGGGGTTAAAAAGCATCAGCATCACAGCCGACTTTTTGGACAGGTCGTTTTTTGTAAAATAAGAGGCACTATCAGGCATCAGTAATTTCACAGGAGGAAAATTCGGAAAACGCAAATAGGGGGCTCTGGTGGAATCTCCTTGGGCAAAGCCAATTTGCATAAAAGCAAGCAAATTGAAAAGTAGAATACATTTTTTCATACTTATCAAAGGAACAGCAATTATTTTAAATGTGTTGTTAACGATGGAATTAGGCTTTTTGGCATTATTTTGAAAGAGAAAGCTGCTTTTGTTTCCTTTTGTTGTGAGGGGTGCCTCCCTTATCTTTGCCGCCCAATTGCGATTTCTTAATTTGTAATTTTTTATTTATGGCAACAACAGCAGATATCAGCCGGGGCTTAATCATCAATCTGGATGGCAGCCTTTACAGTGTAGTAGAGTTTGGTGAAAATAAGACGGCTCGTGCCGCAGCTAAAGTGTGGGCAAAACTGAAAGGTGTGGATAATAACCGTTCTATTGAAAAAACCTGGAACTCAGGCGATAATATTCACCCCGTAAGAGTGGAACGACGTACGTACCAGTTTTTATATAAAGATGATACTGGATACAATTTCATGGATAATGAAACATTTGAACAGGTAGCCTTACAGGAAACTGCTATTGACGCTCCTCAATACCTTAAAGAGGGACAGGAAGTGGGTGTTTTAATTAATACCGAAACTGACCAGATATTAGGGGCAGAATTGCCTGATAAAATTGTTTTACTGATTACTTATACTGAACCCGGTTTAAGAGGTGATACCGCTACTAGAACGCTGAAACAAGCCACCGTCGAGACTGGTGCTACTGTAGGTGTACCCTTATTTGTAAATGAAGGGGAACTTATCCGGGTTAATACAAAAACTGGTGAGTATGTAGAACGGGTTAAGGAATAGCACAACTTATTTTAAACTAAAAATGGCCTCAAATAACCCTATTTTAGGCTGTTTTTATGTGATTTTGCCCCATTTTTGCCCAAATCTTCAAAAAATCCTTTAATTTCTGATTTTGATTTCGTTACCTTAGCCTCGTCCCGATATTACGGATAAGGCTTCTAAACCAAAACTGTCTATTAAATTGAAAAACATGGACTTCAAACAAATTCAGGAGTTGATCAAGATGATCAACAAATCTAATATTGGCGAACTGACTATTGAACAGAAAGATTTCAAGGTTACAATAAAACAAAAAGAAGAGCATGTGACACAGTTGGTTTCTTCCGGCCCTGTTCAACAAGCCCCTATCTATGCAGCACCATTTCAACCACAAACTCAAGGTACTCAACCAGAAACTACCTCTGTTGCAGAAAAACCAAAAGCAGCTGAAGCACCTGCAGCAAGTACAATAACTATTAAAAGTCCGATGATTGGTACTTTCTATCGCAAAACATCACCCGATAAACCGAACCTGACAGATGTAGGTAGTGAGGTTGTTCCAGGAAATGTAGTTTGCATTATTGAAGCTATGAAGCTTTTTAATGAAATAGAAAGCGAAGTAAAAGGTAAAATTGTAAAAGTGTTGGTAGAAGATTCTTCACCTGTTGAGTATGATCAGCCTTTATTTCTGGTTGAGCCCAATTAATTAGCGATTGTAAAATTGGTAGGGTAAGAAAATTTCAAGATTGAAATTTCTTAATTCCAAAATTTCAAAATCAAACTAATCCGATGTTCAAAAAGATTTTAATTGCCAATAGAGGGGAGATTGCTTTAAGAATCATCCGGACAGCCCGTGAGATGGGTATAAAAACAGTTGCCGTCTATTCTACTGCTGACAGGGATAGTCTGCATGTAAAATTTGCGGACGAGGCCGTTTGTATCGGTAAACCTCAAAGTGCTGATTCGTATTTGAATGTAGCCCACCTGATGGCGGCAGCAGAAATTACCAATGCAGATGCTATTCATCCGGGGTATGGTTTTCTTGCTGAGAATTCAAAGTTTGCGCAAATTTGTAATGATCATGGAATAAAATTCATTGGCCCAACACCTGATATGATCAATTCTATGGGAGATAAGATTACAGCCAAAGAAACGATGATAAAGGCTGGTGTGCCAGTGATACCGGGTGGTGAGGGTTTATTACAAAGTGTGGATGAAGCAAAAGGTCTTGCAAAG
>JANMFO010000117.1:0-13799 GCA_031374245.1 Chitinophagaceae bacterium
TAACAAAGTTGGAATGAGAAACGGTGATGTTATATTAAGTATAGATGATGAACCTATCAATGACTTTGAGAGATTGAAAAGAAAAGGGTTGTTGGGAAATAAGATGACAGTATTGAGAGAGGGCAAAGAAGTGAAACTTGAAATACCAGTAAACTTGATCGGCAAGTTGGTTGAGAATAAGAAAAAAAGTGGTGCATTTATAGAACCAAGAAAACCAGCAGTAGTATTTTATCTTGATGATACTGCTAAAGTATTTAAAGCCGGGCTAAGAAAAAATGATAAGGTTGTTGGTATTGATTCAACCAGGTTAGAGTTTTTTGATGAGTTGCAAAATCAATTAGAAAAAGATAAGAACAAAACTGTATCACTTTCAATTGTGCGGGATGGGAAAGAAATGAATTTTCCCGTACAGGTAAACAGCGAAGGGAAGTTGGGGTTTGTTCCTTACGGCATAGATTATATGCAAATGGACAGCCTGAACTGGTTGAAATTGAATGTTACCAAGTATGGTTTTTTTGCTGCCTTCCCGGCGGGTGTACGAAAAACAGGTGTGGAGTTACAGTTTTATATTGACCAGTTTAAAAAAATTCTGAACCCCAAAACTGAATCCTATAAAGCGGTGGGTGGTTTCAAATCTATGGGTTCTATCTTTCCTAAATATGGATGGGATTGGGAATCATTCTGGCGCATTACCGCATTCTTATCTATTGTACTAGCCTTTATGAATTTATTACCTATTCCTGCATTGGATGGCGGGCATGTAATGTTTACTTTGTATGAAATGATTACAGGTCGAAAGCCCAATGAAAAATTCATGGAGTATGCACAAATAGCAGGCATGATATTATTGCTGGGGCTAATGCTCTATGCCAACGGTAACGACTGGTTTGGCTGGGGGAAATAAAGTTTGATGTTTAAGGTTTGAGGTTGTTTTAATTGATGTGTTCTTTATATTGTTTAGCATTGTTGAATATCACGCCAAACATTAAACTTCAAACATTGAACCTCGAACCTCAAACAGTTGTCAAAGTTCTATTCCAATCTTCTTCATCAATAAAGAGGCGTTCATGCTTTGGCAGATGCCTCTTTTTAATTTGTAATCAAAATATAGTTCTTCATTATTTACCTGCACATCAAAATGATAATTGATAATGTTGGATGGATATTGGTTTATAAGTTTAGCCAATTCTAAATCATGGGTTGCCAGCAAGCCTACCGCATTATGTTTTATTAGTTGTTTCAGCAATGCTTCAGAACCAGTATGCCGATCCAGTGAATTAGTACCCCTTAAAATTTCATCCAGTAGCAGAAATACATTTTCACCATTATTAACAGCTTCTATAATTGTTTTTAGTTTTTTTAATTCTGCATAAAAAGTAGAAGTGCTTTCTTCCAGGTTATCATTTACCCGCATGGTACTGATGATACGGGTTGGATGTAATGTTAGTTCTTCAGCACATACCGGTGCACCTGCCATCGCCAGCACGGTGTTTACACCAATGCTCCTGAGGAAAGTGCTTTTACCAGCCATATTAGATCCGGTAACAAGATTGATTTTTCCAGTACCGTCAGTAGAGAAAGTATTGTCTACTATTTTATCCTTCGGAATGAGGGGATGCCCCATTTCTTTAGTTGTAAATATTCCTTTATCAGCAGCAAGAGTTGGGAAAGACCAATCCGGATGATTGAAGGAAAGATTGCCCAGCGTCGCTAATGACTCAAAAGCAGCTAAACCCTCATACCATTTTTTTACTTGCTGCTTATTAGTGTCTTTCCATTTCTCCAATAGTAACACCTGCTGCAAATCCCACAACAGAAAGGCGTTAAGCGGAACAAAAACAACAATATTTAAACGATAATCAAACCGATCAAGAATAGATTTTAATTGACGGATAATACCCGATGCCTTCAGATTACTTTGTTGAAATGATTGTTGTAATTGTAGCAGTAAGTTACTGCTGAACTTTTCTTTTTCAATATGCAGTATACTGTCGGAAAGTGTTTCTACTTCCCCGGTTATTTTTGAAAGTTGGTTGTAAGCAGGCATTATCATCTTACTTACTGAAGATGACAGTACGAGAAATAAAATAAATAAGAATGTGAAAACAGATGTTGGAATAATTTCAATGATAAAAAGAAAAAGGAGAGAAAGTGTGATGACGGGATAAAGTACCCTTACAACTTTCCAGAAAGAACCGGAGAATTTATTTTCTTCCTTCAACCAGACTGAAATCTTTCTTTCTGTTTCGATAGTTATTCTTTTTTCAGTCCCTGTAGCTTGCAGCTGCTGCCGCCATTCCGTTTTTTGATTCAATTCTTTTACAGCTTTCTGCCGGGCTATAATTATTTCATTTGTAGCCGGTGCAAGCAGCCACTCACTTAATAGTTGTCCTGCTTGTTCTGCGGTAGTCCGGTTGATGTATTGATAGAGTGATGCCTTGCCAAAAATATCAAGGTCGTTAGCATAATCATGTTCTGAGGGTTTGTATTGTAAGCCATCGGGCAGGTGAGTGTATTGATGATTAAGTATTAGAATTTCCTGCTCGTTTAATTTTATTAGTATTTCGGTATTTTTTATATTGCTGTTGTTTTTTAAATCTTTCGAAAGAAAAATAAAGAAAGCGATTAGCAGTAAGATAAACACAGAAAAAGCCAGTCCAACATTAACCGGCCATAATTGCCATAGACTTGCAATAGCAAGGCTGATGGTTAGAAATCTTGACCAGGCAACTATTTTTCTTTTTTGGAGTAGTTCTGTAAGCTGAGATGATAAAACCTGTATGCGATTTGTATAGTAAGAAAAGGGTAGTTGCTGGTCTTTCATGCAATAAAGATAAGTAGAGAAGCCGGGAAGAGAATAAGCCGGGAAGTTGATAGTTTAATTAGTTCAGTAGAATTAATGGAGTTGAAGAGTGCGACGCAAGAGACGATGCTCAGGGAACTGAAGCTGGTAAAATAAAAATGCGGAAACAAATAAATTGTTCCCGCATTTAAAAAGTGGAGGCGACCGGAGTCGAACCGGTGTCCAAACATATTCGCCGAAAGCTTTCTACATGTTTATTTTGGCATTAATTGTCGAGAAATAACCGGAGCCAAACAAACCAATTATTTCCTTAGCTGGATAGTCTTAAGCAACCGGCACAGCCTTCGGTTGCAGCATTCTGTATTTATTTTGATGTCGGCGGCGGGGCATGGTAACAGACCAACCGGCCCGGCGGCCCTAATGACTACTTAATCACTGATTAAGCAGCCATGGCATACTGAGTATTGCCATTTGAGTTTTGCGTATTCAGATTAAACTGCTAATTACGCAACGCAGTACATGCTTACACTTTCAAAGATCTATGCTGTCAAAACCAAACGCCCCCAATAGTTTAAAACAATTTTTTAGACAGCTGCAGAATTACTATCATCGTTCAGTAATTCTATTCAGCTTAACTGATTTCAAAACTGCTTGTAAAATTACTGATTTTTTTATTGCTATCATTTATAACTCCGTTAATAAAGGCTGGGTTACGGGAACAACAAAATAGTGGGGTGAAGAAAAATATCAGGATGCGGGAGTAGCTATGTTCTCAGCCATTGCTTTTTCTATTCCTCTGGCGGTAATGCAAATAGTAGTTCCGGGTTGTTGAATAGTAATAAGTTCTTCTTCTGCTAACACATAGAGTTGTTTCAAAATATTATCCCAGGGCTGGGACTGATGGATTATAATTTGATTAGGAAAGCAAGCGTATGAAACAGGGTTAGATTCATTTTTTACAATCTCGTATATAGTTTTTAGGGTTGAATATCTGGGTTCCATTCTATAAAATAACGATAAGGACAACTATCCGCCAAGTGATGTTTTCAACAAGTTATCTATAAAAAGCGCAAGGTTAAAAGTTAATAACACTTTTTCCACGATTTTTGAGGGGCTAATACAAACAGGTAATCCTGAATCAGTTATTATCCGCCCGAATAACCATTTTAAGACCCTCCAATGTCCCCTTACTTTCATCTGTTGTCGAAATAAAGAACTTCTTTTTTGGGAGGTTGATAGATATTTCAACTAAAAAAATTACCTCCGACTAAAAATGTGCTACATTTCTATTATTTCTTTTAAGTGTAATTGCTTATTTATTGTTTTTAGTTATACACTTTTATGTAATGTTTGGTCTCTTTGCGTTAGAACCTTAGGTTTTATACTTAACTTTTATTTGTAAAAAGCCTTATCACCTTAAAAGCCATCCATCCGTATGAACAAAATCACCATCCTACTCGTAGATGACCATAAACTCATTAGAGAGTCCTGGGCATTCATACTTAACAGCGATCCACGTTTTCAGGTAATTGCTGAAACAAGCTCTGGCGGCGATGCTATTGAGCTGGCAAGAGATTTACGACCACATATTGTATTAATGGACGTCAACATGTCACCTGTCAATGGCTTTGAAGCCACCAAACTGATTCGAAAGGTTTCCCCCGGGTCAAGAATCATTGGCATAACCATGCACAGTATGCCGGCATACGCCAAACGTATGCTGCAAATTGGTGCTATGGGCTATGTAACTAAAAATTCCTCAAAGGATGAAATGATAACAGCCATCCTGGAAGTGTATCAGGGTAAAAAATATATCTGTGAAGAGGTGAAAAATATCCTTGCTCATCAGGAGCTGGAGGAAGAGAATGACGGGCAGCCAGATATGAATGTTTTATCACGGCGTGAGCTTGAAATTGTAAAACATATCCGGGAAGGGTCATCTTCAAAAGAAATTGCAGTAAATCTGGATATTTCTCTTAAAACTGTAGAAGTACATCGTTACAATATTCTTAAGAAGCTGACTTTAAAGAACACTGCTTCGTTGGTTAATTTTATTAACAGGCAGGGACTATAATCATAATGTCCTCGGTTTTCTTTTTTTACTTGAAAAGAGACGTAATCAGCCCTGATACAGGTACATAAACTGTGCATAGGTTTCTTTGGAAACTGTGTTTTGTAAAGAAGTTATTTACTTTATAAAGTATTTTGTCAACCAGGAAATTACATGCCATTGAATGTACCAACTTATTGTTTAAATTGAGGTTAAACTATATTAGTTTTATTCAATTCTAATTTAATGAGTAACAAATCCTGGAAACCCTCCTTCACTATTCTGGTTGTCGCTATTTTATTTATTACAGCATTCGCTGTTATTTCCTTTCAGCTGTGGAAGCAGGTAAAAAATTTTAATGACAAACTGAATTCAACAAAAGATCTCAAGCTACAACTGCAAATAGTTCAAAATGCATTATTATATAACGAAAGTAATGCCAAATCATATATAATCTCTCCTTCCCCCCAATTGGAGAATTTGTTGAAGGAAGTACCGGATTTGATCAGAACCGAAATAAAAAAATTAGACACTCTTTTAACAACTGAACCTGTCGACCAACTGGGCATTGACTCATTATCATTTTATGCAAATAAAAGGATTGAGTTTACCAGTAATGTTTTAAAGACCCGGAAAGAGGGGGGGGGCAATGCTGCATTAACTTTTATTAATGCATCTACGGAGCGTTATTACATTTCGAAAACCAGGTCCTTGATAAATTATTGGAAAGAAAAAGAAGACCTGGAACAACAAAATGACCTTACAGCGAGAAAAAATACATTAACTAATTTCAACCTGGTCTTACTCAGTATTTTTATATTGATGACATTATTAGGTGTAGTGTATGTATTGCAACTATTAAAAAATGCTGATCAGAAAAACAAGGAAATTGATACGGCGAAGTACCTGCAAACAATACTGGATAATATTTCTGAACCTGTAATAACTACCGATGCTGATTTTAAAATACAAACCTGGAATAAAGCAGCAGCGAAAGTATATGCTTTGGATCCTGTTCAATCAAAGGAAACTGATATTGTGACAGCAGTTCGTTCCCAGTTTGCCGAACAGGAGAGGGCTGATATAAGGAATGAAATGAGAAAAAATGGTTTCTGGAAAGGAGAGGTTATGCATTTAAATGCAGATGGTCAGGAAATAGTTATCCAATCGCTTACCTCTGCTTTGGTTAATAAAGACGGGAAACTAACGGGTTATGTTTCTGCCAACCGGGATATTACAGAAGAAAAACTTGCAAAAGATTTACTTACAAAGTTTGCTCATGAGTTATCAACCCAGGTTAAAGAAAAAACTACCCAGCTTACCAATGTTTTTGAACGGGTAAGTGATGCTTTTGTGGCTCTGGATAATAACTGGAAATACACTTATGTAAATAAGAAGGCTGAACAATTATTTAATAAACCGGATGGTTATCTTATTGGAAAACATATCTGGACCGAATTTCCGGAAGGAATAGGTCAGCCCTTTCATTTGGCCTATGAAAAAGCATTAAATGAACAGCAATATATTTACCTGGAAGAGTATTATCCTCCATATGATCGTTGGTTTGAAAATCATATCTATCCATCTCCAACCGGGCTTTCAATATATTTCCGGGATATTACCGATAAGAAAAAAGCTGAAATAGCATTCAAGGAAAGCGAATTAAAATACCGGACATTAATAGAGCAGGCGTCTGATGCTATATTTATTACAGATGAAAAGGGTAGTTATATTGATGTAAATACCAGTGGGTGCGAATTAGTGGGCTATACAAGGGAAGAACTTAGTAGTCTTTCCATTGAAGATCTTGTAGTGATAGATAAGGATTTTATTCCCTTCCGTTTCGCTGAATTGAAAACCGGTAAATCAGTTATTCAAACAAGAAAATTGCTGAAAAAGGATAGCTCGGAAATACTGGTTGAAATACATACAAAATTATTAGCTGATGGTAAAATGTTAGGAATTGCAAGAGATTTAACTGAAAGAATTAAAGCAGAAGAACGATTACAAAAGGAAAAAGATTTATCAGATAAAATAATCAATAGTTTACCAGGTATATTTTATTTGGCTGATCCTTCTCCAAGAATGCTTAGATGGAATAAGGATTTTGAAATGGTTTCAGGCTATTCTGCAGAAGAACTAAGCAAAATGGTCCCGATTACACTTTTTGAAACCGAAGATCAGCATAAAGTAAGGCAGTCATTGGAAAAAATATATAAAGAAGGACAGGCTACCGTCGAAGCAAGGCTTTTGACAAAAAGTGGGGAAACGATTCCTTTTTATTTTACCGGTGTCCGGATAGAATTTGAGGGCAGGATGGCGATGCTTGGTACAGGCATAGATATGAGCGAACAGAAAAAAACAGAAGAAGAATTAAAAGAAACTGCTAGATTTTTAAAAGAAACGCAGGCGATAGCCAACCTTGGAACCTATGTTGTGGATATTAAAACCGGGAATTGGACAGGTTCTGAACTGCTTTACCAGATTTTGGGAATTGATCAACATTTTGATAAAACATTTGAGACGGGGCAGTTGATTATACATCCTGAATGGAGAAAAATGATGGCTGATTATTTTGCAGTGGAAGTTATTACTAAGAAAAACAAATTTGATATCGAATATAAAATTATCCGCCCGGTTGATAAGGAAGAACGTTGGATACATGGGATTGGCGATCTGAAATTCAATGATAAAAATGAACCTATAGCCCTGGTAGCAACCATTCAGGATATTACCCGTATTAAGGGGATTGAAGACCTTCTCAAAAAAAGAAACGAAGAATTACTGATTGCCAAAATATTTGCAGAGGAAAATGAAGAAAAATTTAAAGCATATACACAGTTTTTACCAATCGGTGTATATACTACAAATGCAAATGGCGAATGTGTGTATGCAAATAATAAATGGTTGGAAATTGCCGGTTTAACATTGGAAGAAAGCTTAGGCAAAGGATGGATGAATGCACTTTATGAGGATGATAAAGAATTTATATCATTCAACTGGGAGAAATCTGTTGAGGCAAATGGTAATTGGACTTATGAATACCGGTTCATTAATAAGGAGGGTAAAATCACCTGGGTAGAAGCAAATGCTAAACCTTTATATAATAAAGAAAATCATTTAACCGGTTATCTTGGTTCAAATGTCGATATAACCGAACGTAAAAAAGCGGAAAAGGAAATCAGAAGCTCAAACGAAAGATTTGAATTGATTGGTAAAGCTACCAATGATGCCATTTGGGAATGGAACCTGGAAACCAATGAAATTTGGGGTAATGAAGAACATCAGCAATTGTATGGGTTGTCAATGACAGATCCTGTGCCGGATAATATAGAATGGGAAGAAAGGTTACATATTGACGACAAAGAAAGAGTAATAAAAACGGTAGCAGAAGCTTTAGCTTCAGAACAAAAAAGTTTTGAAATAGAATACCGTTTATTTTCAGAGAATAGAAACTGGATAAATATTTATGGATGTACGTATATCGAACGTAATAAGGAAGGTAAGGCAATACGGCTGCTGGGTAATATGACGGATATTACTGAACTCAGGCAAAAAGAACAACATCTGAAGTTATTAGAATCTGTTATTACCAACACCAACGATGCAGTAATGATAACAGAAGCTGAACCATTTGATGCACCTGGTCCTAAAATAGTTTATGTCAACGCTGCTTTTTGTAAAATGACTGGTTATACCGAAAGTGAAGTGATAGGTAAAACACCCCGCATCTTACAAGGGCCAAAAACCGATTGGAATGAACTTAACCGGCTTAAGGAAGCTATGAAAAAATGGGAGCCTTGTGAAATAACCACCATCAATTACAAAAAGAACGGGGAAGAGTTCTGGATTAACTTTTCAATCAGCCCGGTAGCAAATGAAAAAGGCTGGTTTACTCATTGGATATCTATTGACAAAGATGTAACGGAACATAAGAATGAAGAAAAACAATTAAAGGATAGTGAGGCGAGGCTTCGTTTATCCTTGAAAGCTGCCAACCAGGGATTATATGATGTAAACGTTCAGACTGGAGAGGCTATTGTAAATGATCAGTATGCATTAATGCTGGGGTATGACCCTGACACTTTTGTTGAAACAAATACATTTTGGCTGGAAAGGGTACACCCGGATGATCTGGCAGAGACATCAAAAGCTTACCTGGATTATGTACAGGGCAGATCAAATGATTATAGGATTGAGTTCCGGAAAAAAACAAAAGATAATAACTGGAAGTGGATTCTTTCTATTGGAAAAATTGTTGAGCATGATGCTGAAGGAAAACCGTTGAGGATGTTGGGTACACACACTGATATTACAAAAAGGAAACAGGTAGAAGAAGCATTACAAAATGCTGAAAAGAGGTTGCGCTTCTTACTGACTTCCACTCCGGCAGTTATCTATTCCAGCCAGGCAATGTATCCTTTTGGGGCAACATTCATCAGCGAGAATATAAAGAATCAAACCGGTTATCAGCCAGAGGATTTTAGCAATGATCCAAACTTTTGGTCAGATCATATTCATCCGGAAGAAAAACAAAAAGTACTGAAAAATATTTCTCAACTTTTTGAAAAAGGACATCATCTTCATGAGTATCGGTTCAGGATTAAAGATGGCAACTATGTTTGGATACAGGATGAAGTAATATTAATTTTTGATGAGGATGGAAAGCCAAAAGAAACGGTGGGATATTGGATAAATATTAATGAACGCAAAAAAGCAGAAGAAGCACTGGCAGAAAGCGAAAACCGGCTGCGAACTATTTATAATACCGAGCCGGAATGTATAAAAATGCTGAATAGTAGGGGTGAGCTGCTGGAAATGAATCCTGCGGGTTTGGCCATGATAGAGGCTGATTCTATTGATCAGGTAAAAGGGAAATCGATATTTAATATTATTGATAAAGAATACAGGAAAGATTTTATCCGGCTGACAAAAGATGTATTTAATAATAAATCAGGAAAAATGCTTTTCAGCATAACCGGAATAAAGGGGACTAAAAGGTGGCTTGAAACAAATGCTGTACCGATGAAAGATGCAGCAGGAAATATATCCGCATTATTGGGTGTAACAATGGATGTTACGGATAAAAGGAAAGCTGAAAAGGAATTAATAGAAAACGAAGAAAAATACCGGACATTGGTAGAGCAGGCAGTTGATGCTATTGCCCTTTATGATGCTTCAGGAAAAGTACTTGATGTAAACACCGGGGCTTCTATTTTACTTGGATATACAAAAGAGGAATTGATAGGTATGTCATTAAAAGAAATTCTGACCGAGGAAGATATAAGTAAAAATCCAATACAGTATGACGTACTGCAGCAGGGCCAGTCTACTGTAAAAGAAAGAAAAATGATTAGAAAGGATGGAATGGTTGTAGAAACTGAGGTGAGATCCCAGCAATTACCTGATGGCCGTTTTTTATCAGTGATAAGAGATCTTTCGGAACGTATAAAAGCTGAAAAAGATCTCTCTGAATCGTATGAAGCGATCAGAAAACTAACCAGTCACATTCAGAATATCCGGGAAGAAGAAAGAACAAATATTGCACGGGAAATACATGATGAACTGGGGCAGCAGCTTACTGTATTGAAAATGGATGTGTCGTGGGTAAACAAAAAGATAGTAACCACGGATGATATCATTAAACAGAAAGTGAAAGGAGTGCTGACGATGCTTGATGAAACGGTAAAAACAGTTAGGCGAATTTCATCCGAACTCCGCCCAAGTCTGCTGGATGATCTGGGGCTTACCGCTGCAATGGAATGGCAACTCTTTGAAATTAAAAAGCGGTCTGCACTAAAAATTAATTTTACCGCTCCTGAACAAGAAATAAAGTTGCCCGATTTGATAAAAACGGGTCTGTTCAGGATATTCCAGGAATCATTAACCAATGTTATCAGGCATGCTGATGCCAAAAACCTGAAAGTGATTCTTGAGCAGAAGAATCATCATTTAACTTTGTCCATTGAAGATGATGGTAAAGGATTTGATAAGGGAAAAATTGCTGATAAAAGGACATTAGGTATTTTAGGAATGAAAGAACGAACTTCAATGATTGGAGGAACTTATGAGATAAACGGTATACCTGGTAAAGGAACTGTCGTAGAGGTTGTAATTCCAATGGAAGGTCAAAGTTAATACAGAAATTACTCCATTATGATCAACATTCTTGTTGCAGACGACCATGCCATAGTCCGGAAAGGACTGAAGCAAATTCTGCTGGAACAATACCCGTTTGCCAATATTGCAGAAGTTGGCGATGTCGAAACGCTTATTGGGGAAATAATGAAGCAGAACTGGGATGTGGTAGTTTGTGATATGAACATGCCGGGGCGTAGTGGTCTCGATGCATTGCAGCAAATTAAACAAATAGCACCCAGGTTACCAGTATTGATTATGAGTATGTATCCGGAAGATCAATATGCGTTGCGGGTGCTGAAGGCAGGGGCTTCGGGGTATCTTGGTAAAGAAACCATTCATGATGATCTGATTACAGCAATAGAAACCGTAAAGCTTGGAAAAAAATTTATTACCCCAAGTATAGCCGAAAAACTGGCAGATTCATTTAACGGGCAGTCTGATACGGTTTTGCATGAAGTGCTTTCAGATCGGGAGTTTGATGTTTTTAAATTACTTGCATCAGGTAAATCTATTTCAGAGATTGCCATTCAATTATCACTAAGTGCTACAACGGTAAGTACATATCGATCCAGGATTATGGAAAAAATGAATATGCGGAATAATGCTGAACTAACCCGGTACGCAATTGAGAATGGGTTGATTTAAGCAAATTAAACATTAAGAACCTTGTAGTATTATCGCTACAAATTTATTATTCATTTCAGTACATTTTACTTCTGGTAAAAACGGTTCTTTGTATAGCTCATAGTAAGATCAATACCTGCATGAAAAAAACAGAAGTAATACTGATTGTAGATGATAACTTGAATTTTGTAGATCGCATGGTCGGTTTATTGCAAGAAGTAGATGGTCTGGGTGAAATTCATGTTGCTTCAGACTTTGATGAAGCCAGGCGGATACTTGCCGAGGAGGATCCGGATATTGTTTTACTTGATATTAATCTTCCGGGGAAAAATGGGATTGAGTTATTGAAATTAATTAAAAAGAACAGTACCGTTTGTGAAGTGATAATGATTACTAATCATGCAGACGATTACTACCGTGACCAATGTTATGAGCTGGGGGCATCGCATTTCCTGGACAAATCAAATGATTTTGCTCTTGTACCCGGCATCATCCGTCAGCGGATTTCTCTATAAAAAAGTACACTATCCACAGATAAGAACTAATGTAATGTGAAGTATGAAAAGCCCATGGACGACACTAAAAGGAATTATAGGCACTTATGAACAACATAAGGATATATTTCTATCACTTATAGATGAGGAAGGAAAGATAGTTTGCGCCAATGCAAACATGATAAGGACTCTTCACCTGAAGAACCCAAGAACTGAAAAAACCAGTTTCTTTGATCTTCTCCACCCGGTTAATCTTTCAGATTTTAAAACTGCCATTCATAAGGCAGGCGAGGGCAGCACTCCATATTCAATGGAATTATACGTTAACAACGGTTACTATCACCCAATGAAATGGCAGGTAAATTACCTTAAAAATAGTGCTGGCAATAAAACATATTTATGCCTTGGTCACAATATTCTTGATGATGACAGGCTGAAGCAATTCAACATACTGGGAGAAAAAAATTATCAGTTAATCGTAGAAGGTATTAATGCCGGAATCCTTTTTCAGGATAAAAAAGGGGAGATTATTGCTGTAAACCAAAAAATGGCAGAGGTATTCAGCACCACACAAGAAAGGTTATACCAATTAGCGGATATTGGAAGTCTATGGAATACTGCCTGGAAAATAACATCAGAGGAGGGCTCGCCGGTATTGTTTGAAAATACCCCATTCATGAAGGCTCTTAAATCAGGAAAGCCGCAAACGGAAGTACTTATTATCAGGCTGCGAAATGAAGAATACCGTTGGATACATTTCAGCTCTCAGCCATTATTTGATGATAATAGTCCGGAACCATATTCTGTTGTCTCAAATATTGTTGACCTGACATATGAAAAGAAGCTGACTCAGGAAATAAAAGAAAGGAAAGCCGTGTTCGGTTCATTCATGGACCAAACGCCTAACCTGGCATGGGTGGTTGATGAAGATTCAACACTGGTATTTGCGAGTCATGCTTTTTACCAGTATTTCGGTCTTGATGAAAAAACATCTTTAAATAAAAAGATTGGAGATATAATACCTGCTATCGTTGCGGATGCACTTTATGAAAAGCATGTACAGGTGTTAGAAACAGGGCAACCAAGTGAATTGATAGAAAAAGTAAAATGGGCAGATGGAACAGACTTTGTTTTTCACATCAACATCTTTCCAATTGAAGGAATAGCGGGAAAAAAACTACTTGGCGGGCATGCTGTAAACCTGGCCGAAAAGTATAAAATAGAAAAGAAACTTAGGGAAACCAATGACAGACTTTTGCTCCTAACCAGGGCAACTTCAGATGCCATATGGGAGTGGGATATGCAAACTGGTAATATATTCAGGAATGATGCCTTAATGGATATGATCGGCTACCAGATGGATGATCCAAGAGGTTTGTCATGGTGGTTACGTCGTATACATCCGGAAGATCGAAACCGTGTAAGCGATAAAGTAAAAGAGAGTACCGATAAGAACCTGCAGTCATGGCATGATGAATACCGTTTTAAATGTGCAGATGGTAATTACAAGTATATGAGGGATAAGGGATATATAGTTTATGAAAACGGCCTCCCTGTTAAAATGATTGGTTCATTGCAGGATGTGTCTAATCTGAAACAACTGGAAAACCAGCTGATGGAAGAAAAACTGGAACGGCAGAAAGAAATTTCAGAAATGGTAATTTATGTTCAGGAGAAAGAAAGGACC
>JANMFO010000126.1:0-4177 GCA_031374245.1 Chitinophagaceae bacterium
AATTTTGCTGAGAATTGCAAGGGTCAAGGTCTACCATTTCCCTGTTGCAATTCTCAGCAAAATTCCCTTTTACATCATATACATAAGCAATACCACCACTCATACCCGCAGCAAAGTTTCTTCCGGTATCACCGAGTATCACTACCTGTCCGCCAGTCATGTATTCGCAACCATGGTCACCAACTGATTCTACTACCACGTTCGCACCAGAATTACGAACACCAAAACGTTCACCTGCCTTTCCTCTTATGTATGCTTCACCACTGGTAGCACCATAGAATGCAACATTGCCAATGATGCTGTTATCTTCCGGCGTATAAGTTGCATTTTTTGGTGGATAGATAATCAATTTTGCTCCACTCAACCCTTTTCCGAAATAATCGTTCGCATCACCTTCCAGTTCCAGTGTAACGCCTTTGGTATTGAAAGCTCCAAAGCTTTGTCCTGCAGTACCGGTAAAGTTGAAATGAATGGTATTATCAGGTAATCCTGCTGCTTTATACTTTTTAGTTATCTCATTAGAAAGTATCGTGCCTGCTGTACGATCGATATTCCGGATAGCAAAAGAAGCTTTTACTTTTTCTTTATTCAATATAGCAGGTTGTGCCGCTTCCAGTAATTTCCAGTCAAGGCTTTCAGCCAATCCATGATCCTGTTCTTCAGTACAGTATAAACTTACATACGGAGAGCTTGGTTCTTTGTATAGAATAGCAGACAGATCAAGATTTTTATATTTCCAATGTGCAATATTTTCTCTCATTTCCAGGTTATCAACTTGCCCTATCATTTCATTCACCGTACGGAAACCAAGCTCTGCCATTATCTCTCTTAACTCCTGTGTAATCATTTTGAAAAAATTCACTACATGGTCTGGATCACCTTTAAATCTTTTTCTCAATTCAGGGTCTTGTGTCGCTACACCTACAGGACAGGTATTCATGTGGCATTTGCGCATCATGATACAACCTTCAACTACCAAAGCCGCTGTAGCAATACCCCATTCTTCTGCACCGAGTAATGCGGCAACAGCAATATCACGACCGGTCTTCATTTGTCCATCTGCCTGTACTATCACACGACTTCTTAATTTATTTTTTACCAATGTCTGGTGTGTTTCGGCCAAACCTAATTCCCACGGTAATCCTGTATGGCGAATAGAACTTATTGGCGATGCACCAGTACCACCATCATGTCCTGCTATTAATACAACATCCGCTTTTGCTTTGGTAACACCGGCAGCAATAGTTCCCACACCAGCTTTACTTACCAGCTTTACATTTATCCTGGCGGCACGGTTGGCATTTTTTAAGTCATAGATCAACTGCGCTAAATCTTCAATAGAATAAATATCATGGTGTGGTGGGGGAGATATTAAACCAACTCCGGGTGTGGAGTGACGAACCCTTCCAATCCATTCATCTACTTTATGTCCCGGCAACTGGCCACCTTCACCAGGTTTTGCACCCTGTGCCATTTTGATTTGTAATTCATCTGCTTCGGTCAGGTACAAACTCGTTACACCAAACCTTGCACTGGCTACCTGTTTTATAGCACTTCTCATGCTATCACCATTTGCCATTGGCTCATATCTTTTTTCATCTTCACCTCCTTCACCTGTATTTGATTTACCGCCGAGGCGGTTCATCGCAAAAGCCAATGTAGTATGCGCCTCCCATGATATAGAACCAAAACTCATAGCTCCGGTAGCAAAACGTTTATAGATATTCTCAGCCAGTTCTACTTCATCAATAGAAATACTTTCCCTGGTTTTTTTGAATTGAAACAAACCTCTCAGCGTTGCCGCTTTTTCCGTTTGTTCATTTACCAGTTTAGAATATTTTTTGAACGTAACAAAGTCATTCATCTTTGTTGCATGTTGCAACAAGTGTATTGTCTGTGGATTAAATAAATGGAATTCACCTTTTTGTTTCCATTGATAAACGCCACCAACAGGTAAGCGATCAACTGGTATTTCTTTTTTACTGAAGGCAAAATAATGTTTGGCTAGGGATTCTTTTGCTAATTCATCAAAGCCCATTCCTTCGATTCTGGAGATAGCGCCGGTGAAGCATTTATCCACTACATCTTTATTGATGCCGAGGATTTCAAATATCTGTGCTCCCTGGTATGATTGCAAAGTAGAGATACCCATTTTAGAAAATACTTTCAGTAATCCGTCATTCACTGCCTTGATATAGTTTTTCTTTAATTGTTCTTCTGATAAATCAGTTTTCATCTTGCCGCTTTCTTTCATATCACGGATAGATGATAATGCCAGGTAAGGATTGATAGCTGTTGCGCCAAAGCCAATCAAACAAGCAAAATGATGTACTTCCCAAATATCACCAGCTTCTACGATAATGCCAACCTGACCCCGCATCCCTTTACGGATAAGATGGTGATGAATGGCAGAGGTAGCAAGTAATGATGGAATAGGAGCATGATCACTGTCAATGGCCCTATCCTGTAATACCAGTACTTTAAATCCATCATCCACTGCATCCACTGCATAACGACAGATACGATCTAGTCCCGCTTTTAGCGAACCTGGTTTACTATCCGCACGGAAGTAACATTGCACTGTTTTTGTTTGGAATAACCCGGTATCAATACTTCTTATTTTTTCCAGGTCATGATTGGTAAGTACCGGTTGTTTCAATGCTACATTATGGCAGGTTAACGGGTTTTCTAATAATAAATTTCCATTGTTGCCGGCAAAAGTTGCCAGCGACATTACCAATCTTTCACGAATAGGATCAATAGGTGGATTAGTTACCTGTGCAAAAAGTTGTTTAAAGTAATGGCTGATATGTTGCGGATGTTCGCTGAGTACAGCCAATGGAATATCAGTGCCCATTGAACCAATTGGTTCTTTGCCATCTAAAGCCATTGGGGCAATAATGTTATCCAAATCTTCTGTTGAATAGCCAAATGCTTTTTGGTATTTAAATACCTGGTCATGCTCCAGATGAGTAAACATGACTCTTGGCTCCGGTAATTCTTCTAAGCGTATTTTGTATTTGTTCAGCCACTCACCATACGGTTTTTGCGAGCAAATATTTTTCTTCAATTCTTCATCACTGATAATTCTGCCCTTTTCCATATCCACCACAAACATCTTTCCAGGTTGTAACCTGCCTTTTTCAATGATGGTAGATGGATCAACAGGTAGTGCACCAGTTTCTGATGCCATGATAACACGGTCATCATTGGTAACACAATATCTTGACGGACGAAGACCGTTTCTGTCCAGTGTAGCTCCAATCATTTTTCCATCAGTGAAGGAAATAGAAGCGGGCCCATCCCAAGGTTCCATAAAGGATGAATGGAATTCATAAAATGCTTTCTTTACAGGATCCATCTTATCATTACCATCCCATGCTTCCGGAATCAGCATCATCATTACATGAGGTAAAGAGCGGCCACAGAGACTAAGTAATTCAATTACATTATCCAGACAGGCAGAATCGCTTTGCCCTTCGGATATAATTGGTAACAGCATTTCCATTTCTTCCTTACTGAAATACGGGGTTGTAAATCCTTTTTCACTTGCTTTCAGCCAGTTCAGGTTTCCCTGTAGTGTATTAATCTCACCATTGTGAGCTATATAGCGAAAAGGTTGTGCCAGTTTCCAGGAAGGAAATGTATTGGTAGCAAAACGGGAATGCACTAATCCAAAAGCACTAACCACTCTTTTATTACTCAGGTCAGGGAAATAATGACGAACCTGTCCGCTTGTCAACTGACCTTTATACACCACTATTTTATAGGAAAGTGATGCAACATAAAAACCAATACTGTCTTTTCTTACTGTGCTGTTGATAGTATGCGCCGCATAATTGCGGAGTATAAATAATTTTCTTTCAAAGTCATCAGGATTAGAAATATGATCAGGGCAGGCGATGAATACCTGTTCAATTTCTGGTTCTACGCTCAATGCAGTTGGCCCAATATCAGAAGTGTTCACTGGTACTTTGCGGTAAGCCAATACTTCAAGTCCTAATTTTTCTGCTGAGCGGTTAAAAATGTCACGGCACTCTTCCCTTAATCGTATTTCTTTCGGAAAAAAAATCATACCCACACCGTACTTTCCAAATACAGGTAAATGAACACCAAGCTTCAAACATTCATCAAAGAAAAATTCATGTGGTGTCTGGATCATGATGCCGGCTCCATC
>JANMFO010000256.1:0-15004 GCA_031374245.1 Chitinophagaceae bacterium
AAAAATAAAATCGGTTAAATGTTGTTGTTGCTATCATGATCTAACAAATATATAGCTCAAAGCTGAAGAAAAAAATTATTCGCCGTCTTTTCTTCTTCCACCGCCAGAATCTGCATCATTCATTCTAATTTTTCTGCCACGATAATTTTTACCATCCATCGCTTTAATCATTTTTTTACCTGCAGCTGGTTCAATTTCTATCCAGCTTGTCATCTCTTTCATATCAATACGGCCAAGTACTTCTTTCTTTAACTCACTCATATCGAGTATAAACTGTAAGAAACTTGCTTTATAAAAACCATCTTTTGTTCCGAGATTAACGAACAGTCGTTGATAATTTCCGCCGCCACCAAAACTTCTTCCTTTTGTATCTCTATCCCTGTCTCTCGATGCGGGGCGTTCTGCTCCTGCTCTTTCAGTTCTTCTATCACCGCTTCGTCTGTCATCGCCACGCATATTCAAGTCAGCAGCGTTTTCATAATATTTCAGAAAACGATCAAACTCTAATGCAGCAACTCTTTGTAAGATTTCTTCTTTATCTATTGCACCAAATTTTTCTTTTAATGTTGGCAGGTATGTTTCATAGTCACCATGACTAATATCTGCTGTCAGCATTTTATCAATGAAATGAAAAAATTGTTTACGGCAAACATCTTTACCACTTGGTATATCCATTTTATGTACCCTGGTATTCACCAATCTTTCTATCTGGCGAAGGCGATATGTTTCTTTTGGCGTTACTATAGAAACTGATATACCGCTATTACCAGCACGGCCGGTACGACCACTGCGGTGGGTATATACTTCGACATCATCCGGCAATTCATAATTAATGACATGTGTTATCCCTTTCACATCAATACCACGGGCAGCCACATCTGTTGCCACCAGCAACTTCACACTTTTATCACGGAAAAGACCCATTACTTTATCCCGTTGTTGCTGCGTTAAATCTCCGTGTATAGCATCAATATCATAACCTTCTCTCGTCAATTTCTCGGCAATATCCTGAGTATCTGCTTTCGTTCGGGCAAAGACAATTCCATAAATGCCAGGATTGAAATCAATAATCCGTTTTAATACTTCATACCGGTTATGATGTTGTGTAGCATAATACTGATGATCAATATTAGCAGCACCTGCGTTAGTTTTTCCAATAGTAATTTCAAACGGCTCCTTCATGTAGCGTTTGCTCACTTGTCTTATTTCGGCGGGCATCGTAGCACTGAATAACCAGGTGCTTTGACGGTTAGGTGTATTTTTTAAGATAAATTCAATGTCTTCTTTGAAACCCATGTTCAGCATCTCATCTGCTTCGTCCAATACAACATAATGTATCTTTTCAAGGTTGATAGCTTTACGCTCAATCAAATCAATCAGACGGCCAGGTGTGGCAACTATTACATGTGTTCCTTTTCTCAAATCCCGTATTTGCATGGAAATAGAGGTGCCACCGTAAACTGCTGTAACAAATATGTTTGCCTTTTTATTCTTGAATTTGTCTAGGTCATTTGTTATTTGAAGGCAAAGCTCCCGGGTAGGGCAAACTATTAATGCCTGTGGAAAGCGGTCTTCCTTTTTAATAAGTTGTAAAAGCGGTAAGCCGAAAGCGGCTGTTTTACCCGTACCTGTTTGTGCAAGTCCGATAAAATCTTTTGTTCCCTGTAATAAAACCGGGATAGCTTTTTCCTGTATGGGGGTGGGTTCTGTAAACCCTAATGTCTTGATTGATTGAAGTAAGCCTTCTTCAATTCCCAAGGCTTCAAATGTATTCACTGATTAGTTATTTAAGAATGATAATAAGTCGGCAAAGTTAGCCTTAAATAGAGGGAAAGACCAATGTATTTTGCGTAAAAATGCCGGCGTATAAAAAGTAAAAGCCCTCCCGGTTGGGAAGGCCTTTAACAATTTTGCTAAAAATGTGAAAAATTTTCGTCAGGAAAACTGTATTCTGTTTGCCCCAACTAAAAAATTACATTTTAGTTTTAACTGAATCAACTGCAGCTTTAGCAGTAGAATCAATCATTGTTTTTGCAGAATCTACCATTGTATTCATTGAATCTTTTGCTGCGTTAGCAGTAGAATCAATAACGTTGATAGTGCTATCAGCAACTGGAGTTTTTTCACCACCACCATTACAAGCTACTGCAAAAGAAGCGATAGCGATAATTGCTAAGAATTTTTTCATTTTTTGACTTTTTGTTATTTGTTGAAATATTTCGTTGTTAATACCCGGAACGGGAAAAGGTAACCCGGCTTTTTTAATTTTTTTTTTCAGGTGGCTCAGGGTTACTATTTTTAAAAAATGGTATTAAATAAAGGAATGTGAAAGCTGAGATTAACGAAAAGCCTCTTTTGGAAGGATTAGCCTCAAGCGACAAAAAAGCTGTAGAAGCCATTTATCAGGATAACTATAACATGGTTCAAAGCCTGATAATCAACAACAACGGCTCTTCAGATGATGCGAAGGACATATTTCAGGAGGCGATGATAGTTCTTTATGAAAAGGTGAGATCGGGGAGTTTTGAATTAAACTGTCAGATTAAAACCTACCTCTACTCTGTGTGCAGAAGGTTGTGGTTGAAACGTTTACACCAACTAAACCGGTATTCAGCCCCACTGGGAGATACAGAAGCGGTGGTTCCGGTGGAAGAGGAGATAGAAGGCCATGAACGACGTAATGCTGAGTTTGAAATGATGGAAAAAGCCATCAACAGCCTTGGCGAACCCTGTAAAAGCCTGCTTGAAGCCTATTATCTTCAAAAGCAGAATATGCAGGTAATAGCAGCAAATTTTGGATATACGAATTCCGATAATGCAAAAAACCAGAAGTACAAGTGCCTGATGAGACTGAAAAAAATATTTTTCACGCATTACAAAAATGGGAACGGTGATGAATGACATTAAAATTTTAGATGCAGTAGAACGCTACATCCGTGGCGAAATGAATCCCGATGAAAGACTTCATTTTGAGAACCTGCGCAAAACCAATACAGAAATTGATCAGCTGGTTGTTGAACACACTTTGTTTTTACAACAAATGAACCGCTTTGGCGAATGGAAGAATTTCCGTTCTTCTCTTAATGATATACATACAGACCTTACTGAAAAAGGAAAGATAGATTCTGCGAGATTAAAAGGCAAGTCAAAAGTTGTGTACCTCTGGAACCGTTATAAGAGAGTGGCAGCCATTGCCGCATCTATTGCCGGTGTTACTACTATTTTATTCAGTGCTTTGGTTTGGACAATTACTCCAAAAAGCAAAACTTCGGAAATTGAAGAACTTAAGGGTATTATCAGTGAGGTAAAGACCAAAGCCAGACAAACGGACAATGAAATAAATAAAGTCAAAAAAACGATTAGCGGGTCAACCACTAATATTATCTATACTACTGGCGGAACTGGTTTCATCATTGATGCAAAAGGATATTTGGTAACAAATGCCCACGTAGTAGCTGGTGCTAAAAATATCGCTGTACAAAACAGCAAAGGCGAATACTTTGCAAAGGTTGTTTATACTGATTTTCAAAAAGACATTGCAATTCTGAAAATAGAAGATGAGGAATTCAAGCCATTCGCTTCTATCCCTTATTCTGTCAGCAAATCTTCTGCTGATTTAGCCGACCCGATTTATACATTAGGTTATCCAAGAAACGAAATAGTTTATGGCCAGGGCTATTTAAGCTCCAAAACTGGTTTTAACGGAGACACCTTAAGCTGCCAGATTGAAATTGCTGCTAACAGAGGTAACAGCGGAAGTCCAATTTTAAATAAAAGTGGTGAAGTAATCGGCATTCTTAATGGCCGCCAGACCAATACAGAAGGATTTGTATTTGCCATCCAGGGCAAACACATTTACAAAGTACTTGATGACCTCAAAAGAGGAGATACTACTTACCAGCGGGTAAAACTTACATCAAAATCTTCCATCGCCGGACTCGACAGAACTCAGCAGGTGAAAAAAGTGGAAGACTATGTTTTCATGGTAAAAGTTAACTGATAAAGATTCATACTCTATACCTAAAAAGAAAAGCTGCTTAATTAAGCAGCTTTTCTTTTTATCAGATACCATATTATCAGCTCCAGAGACTGGAAGGATATTCCCCTTTTGCAATTAGTTTATTTAAACTCCTCTTTACAAAAGGTGCATCTTCTTTATAGGTTACTCCAAACCATAAGGATGTAGTTGGAACAATTTCAACCTTACCACCTTCTTTAATAAACTGGTCAGCCACAATTGGAATAAAGAATTCTGATTTTAATTCCTTACCATATTGGGTTAAAAATTCAAAAAAGAGTTTCTGTGTATAATTAAAGAAAGAGATATCAAAACACCAGAAGTTCATAGACACTCTTGTATTCACAGAAAGTTCTTTCGGTTCCAGGCCATCATCACAAATAATCTTACCGTCTTTTTTTGCAATATTTATACGTTCTGTGATAGTGGCTAATGCTCCATCTTGATCAAGACCGCAAACACCCCTGTTTACCGTTCCATGTTCCGACAAAGTACTGAGCAGGTCGTATCCAATGATAGCATAGTTTTTTTGATTACAGCCAACACCCAAAAAAGCTGCTGCATTTTCAAAAGCATTCTGTCCATAAAAGTCATCTGCGTTAATAACGGCGAAAGGTTCTTTCACCACATCTTTAGCACACAATACTGCATGTGCTGTACCCCAGGGCTTTGTTCTTCCTTCAGGTTTTTCAAAACCATTGGTAAAAGAATCCATTTCCTGGTACACATATTCTGTAGCTATTCGTCCTTTAAGTTTGGGTTCAAATATTTCTTTAAAATTATCTGCAAATTCTTTACGGATAATAAATACAACTTTTCCAAAGCCGGCACGGATGGCATCAAAAATGGAATAGTCCATAATTGTTTCGCCGGATGGACCAAAGCCCTGTACCTGCTTCAAACTTCCATAGCGGGAAGCCATCCCGGCAGCTAATATCACAAGAGTAGGTTTCATTCTTATAAAAATTTTGCCCGAAATTAAAAGTAAATTCGCAATGCCGGTTATTATATTTTATGCTGCAGGATATAAATCTTTCGGATATTTCTATTGACACTTTATCACTTCCCTTACTTACTGAAAAGAAAGTAACAGTATCTGTATTGCGTCTTGACAAAATCCATCCGTTAATTTCAGGGAATAAATGGTTTAAACTTCGTTATTATCTGCAGGAAGCAAAAGAACAAAACAAAAAAATAATTGTCACTTTTGGCGGAGCATGGTCAAATCATATACTGGCAACAGCTGCAGCCTGTAAGATGAATCAACTTAACTGTATTGGAATTATCCGTGGTGAAGAAGCTGCAATCCTGTCACCAACTCTTATTCAAGCCAAAGAATTGGGGATGCAGTTAATCTTTATCAGCCGCGAAGATTATGCAAAGAAAAAAATACCTGCTGATATAAACAGGGAAGAAAACAATTTTATCAACGAGGGTGGTTATGGAGTATCAGGTGCTGATGGAGCAGCCACTATTTTAGACTACTGCGAAAAAAATTCCTACACCCATATCTGCTGCGCTGTTGGCACCGGTACTATGATGGCCGGTATAATAAAAAGCACCGCACCTCAACTGCAAGTTATTGGCATCAGTGTATTGAAAAATAATATGGAGTTGAAAACAAGTATAAAGTCATTAATCAATCCGGAAGTAACCAATTTTAAAGTAATACATGACTACCATTTTGGTGGCTATGCGAAATATAAACCTGCATTGATTGATTTCATGAATACTTTCTACCAACAGACCAACATTCCCTCAGACTTTGTGTATACCGGTAAATTATTTTATGGAATTACTGACCTTATCCGTACTGATTTTTTCATACCGGGTAGCAGGCTTTTACTCATCCATAGCGGAGGTTTACAGGGAAATTCCTCATTGAGTAACAGAACGTTAATATTTTAGATTTTTTCTTTGGCTACCCTATCTTTGTTGCGACCGATAAAAGAATCCAACCCTTTTTTCGTTGTATTGATATGAAAAAACTGGCCCTTCCCTTTTTATTGTTTCTTCTCACTGCAAATACAATACTGCATGCCCAGGATACACTTCCCAATTTTTCTTTAAGAAATGTTGGGAGCAACCGTATTATCATTGGCTGGACAAATAATTTCCAAAACATAAAACAAATCAGCATACAACGATCCTTCGACAGCCTGCAAGGCTATAAAACTATCCTCACTGTTCCAGATCCTACTACCCCACAAAATGGTTATGCAGATACTAAGGCCACTAACGACCATATGTTTTACAGGCTTTATATTATGCTTGATAAAGGCATGTATGTTTTCAGTAATGCAAAGAAACCAGTACGGGATACAATACGAAAAGTTGACCCTGTCAACAATACAGTTATTCTACAAGGCGGCGATACGCTTGTTACAGCAAAACCCTTTGTAGTTTCAATAGGCAAATTCCCCGGAACAGATTCTGTAGCTGTACCTAATTTGGGAAACAATAAGACTAAACCTAATGCTTTTACACCATCGCTTCACGTCTACACTTACAGAGATGGCTATGTCCGCATCAACCTGCCAGATGACGAAAAATCAAAAAAGTATTCGATTAAGTTTTTTAAAGAAGATGAAACTTTTCTTTTCGAATTAAAAGACATTAAAGAAAAAGATTTCAAAATTGATAAGGCAAATTTCTATACTGCAGGATGGTTCAAATTTGAATTATATGAAGATGGTAAGCTGATAGAGAAGCATAAATTTTACATGGAAAGAGATTTCTAGCCCATTAAGACAGCCTCAAACACTTTTTCAAAATTCCGTTTCACTTTTTCTTTCACTTCATTCATTTCCAGTTTATATCCTAATTCTTTTTCCAAAGAAGTAACTTGTTTGTCAACAATGCCACAAGGAATGATATAGTTGAAATAAGACAAGTCCGTATTAACATTCAACGCAAAGCCATGCATGGTAATCCAGCGGCTGCAACGAACGCCGATGGCGCAAATCTTTCTTTCTTTTCCTAACACACCGGGCTCTATCCACACTCCTGTTTCACCAGACGAACGTTCTCCCATAATACCATACTCCCTCATAGTTAAAATAATAACTTCTTCTAAATTGCGGAGATACATGCCGATATCAGTATAAAATTTTTCCAAATCCAGAATCGGATAACCAACAATTTGCTCCGGACCATGAAAAGTAATATCACCTCCACGGTTAGTATGAAAAAACTGAATACGCTTAGCTTGCAAATCATCATCGCCCAGCAACACATTTTCCTTATTACCGCTTTTACCTAATGTATAGACTGGTGGATGCTCTACAAAGAGCAAATGATTGATTGTATTATTCTCAGCTAAAAAATCTGAATTGATAGAATTTGTTCCCTGGTACTGATTCACAACTCCTGACTCAAGACTCCTTACTGCCGATTTCTTCCGCACATTCTCTTTCAAAAGACTTTCCTGGTAGTCCCATGCCGATTGATAATCTATCAATCCCAAATCCTGAAACAATATCTCTTGCTTATTCATAATAAAAGACAAATTTACCGATAAAAACTCATCCGTTACCTTTGCCGCATGACACAGGATGAATTAGAAATAAACGGACAAGATAATAACGACGAGTTATATGAAAGGTTCAGCATAATAATTGACAAAGGGCAAGACCAGCTCCGGATTGATAAATTCCTGGTGAACAGGATTGAAGGCGCAACACGGAATAAAGTACAGCAAGCTATTGATGCAGGTATGGTGCTGGTGAACGACAAAGAAGTAAAATCCAATTACAAAATAAAACCGCTGGATACTATCATCGTTTATTCAGATTCGAACCCGGAAGAAAGAGATGTGGTTCCGGAAAAGATGGACCTGAATATTGTGTATGAAGATACCGACCTGATGATTGTCAATAAACCGGCAGGTATGGTGGTTCATCCCGGCAGTGGCAATTATTCCGGTACATTAATTAATGGTGTTGCATATTATTTACAACAAACTAATCCAACCATAACCGAAGATCTGCTACCAAGATTTGGACTGGTTCACCGCATTGATAAAAATACAAGTGGTTTATTGGTATTAGCAAAAACTGATAAAGCTATGCGACAGTTAGCCAAGCAGTTTTTTGACCACACGGTAAAAAGACAATATGTAGCATTGGTTTGGGGTGATGTGCTGGAAGACACCGGAACCATTCGGGCACATGTGGGTCGCAACCTTCGCTTCCGAAAATTATTTGAAGCCTATCCCGAAGGTGACCATGGCAAAGAAGCCATCACTCATTACACTGTACTGGAACGTTTCGGTTATGTTACATTAGTGCAATGTGTTTTGGAAACTGGCCGCACCCACCAGATAAGAGTGCATATGAAGTACATCGGTCACCCATTATTCAACGATGATACTTATGGTGGTGATAAAATTGTAAAAGGAACAGTATTTACCAAATACAAACAGTTTGTAGATAATTGTTTTGATATCTGTAAGCGACAAGCTCTTCATGCCAGAACCTTGGGTTTTACTCATCCTACCAACGGAGAAGAAATATTATTTGAATCTGCATTGCCCGAAGACATAGAGCAGGTAATTGAGAAATGGAGAAAGTATTCGCAGTCAGTAGGTAAGTAATTTTTAAATACAAATTATGTAGCCAGCTGTAGTGCTATTATAATCGTCCCTTGCAAGTTTACTCTGAGGTAACGAAGGGCACTCTTGTACTGCATGAATTCTATTCAGCTATTACAACTACTCCTTAAAATCAAAAAGTGTTGCTGTAAAAAGACCTCTCTCCCGTTTCTTAAACACCACATCCCAGTTACCAATATAGCGAAGCATTTTAGGAACAAGATAATTTCCAAATTTTGTCATTTGCACTTCCATGTGTACATCAAAATCGTACACACCGGCATCATAACTCATATCATAATTCCGGGCCATCACTTCCATGGTTTTTACATTAAACCAGGTTATCATGCTGTCAATCACAATCCCATTCTTCTCCCCACCACTTAAATCGGCTTTTACTTTCACTGAAAAAACATAACAAGATTGGCCTTCGTATTCACCAAAATCAATCAGGAAATCATAATACCTGGCATGCTCCGGTTCAAAGATGTTTATCTTATCGCCAATGAATGGAATACCAGGAATTTTTTTACCCGGATTAAATAACAACATTTTTAATTGTTCTTTTCGCTTTGCCATGCCACTTACTTCTTTGGGATTAAAATCAACCCCTTTTACAATATTATTTTCGCCGCACACCGTTCCTTTGGTAAAAAATAATCCAGCATATAACTCTCCGGTCTGATAATTATAATTTTTATCGTCATCATAAAAATCACCTCTGCTATTTTCATCCAGCACTTCCATAGTCCGGCAACTGTTACTACGCAGTTGTTTGGTTTTACTTTGCAGAGAAGCTTTGGTATTTCCTTTCTTATCTTTTATACTTATATCATTCCAGGCAGTATAGCCCAGCATATGCAGATTGCGAAAGGCTTTATAAAAAGTAGTATCATTTTTTACCTGGTCAATAAAGCGGGGAACATTCAAATCAGTACGGATGATAACTTCAGAGAGATTCACCATTTTGGAAAGCCGTTCTGTATCGAGTGAATCTTCTTGCTGTGCAGTAACAGAAAAAGTGAAGAAGAGTAAAACTATTCCCACCAGTAATTTCTGTTTCATATAAATAAGTTAACCGGGGAAAGCCATTTTATAATCCACATTCACTTTCCCTTTGGAAATATCATTCAACTTTCCTTTCATCAATTTTCTTTTTAGCGGAGAGAGATGGTCAATAAAAAGCTTTCCTTCAATATGATCATACTCATGCAGGATAACCCTTGCCGTAATACCGGTAAATGTTTTAATAAGCGGTTGAAAATTTTCGTCAAAGTAGCTAACAGTTACTGTTTCCTGCCGGTAAATATCTTCCCTGATTTTTGGAATACTAAGGCAACCTTCGTTGTATGGCCATTCATCTCCATCCAGTTCTACAACATGAGCATTAATAAATATAGCTTTCAATCCAGAATCACCCGGATATTCTTTCTTTTCTTTTTCATCCATATTAGTAAACATCTGCACAGTATCCACTATAAATAAACGGATATCCTTATTTACCTGTGGTGCAGCAAGACCCACACCATTACTGGCATACATGGTTTCCCACATAGCTGCAATGAATTTTTCTAATTGAGGATAATCAGCAGTAATATCGGTGGCTACTTTTCTAAGTACCGGGTGACCGTATGCAACAATAGGTAAAATCATAGTTGATAATTGCTGCAAATTTAGTCCAATTCAGCGAAAATTTTGTTGCTTAGAATTGGCTGCTGCGCAGGTATTCCTGTAGCATAATAGTGGCAGCTATTTCATCTACCAGGGCTTTATTGCGACGTTGCATTTTCTTTAAGCCCATTTCCAGCATGGCGTCTTTCGCCATTTTTGAAGTATAGCGTTCATCCACTTTTTTAATGGGTATAGCAGGAAAATTCTTTTGTAATTCTTTGATACACTTCTCCACCAGCGGCGTGGCATGAGTAGCTGAATCATCCCAGTTGGTGGGCCATCCAATAAGAATTAACTCAACTGGTTCTTTGGCAAAATAATCTTTCAAAAAAGTTATTAATTCTTTAGGATGAATAGTAGTTAGCCCTGTCGCAATAATCTGCAACGGATCGGTAACAGCAATGCCGGTTCTTTTGAGGCCGTAGTCTATGCAGAGAATTCTTGCCACCTGTAATGATTGATTATGAATTAATAAATAAATCTGCAATTACAAAGATGGCGAAAACAACGGATGCAATACCGTTGGCTGTCATAAAAGCAAGGTTTACCCTTCGTATATCATTTGGTTTCACAACAGAATGTTGGTACCCCAGCATAATGATAAAAATAGCTGCACCAACAAAATACAACCTGCCAAAATTTCCATACCATCCCGCACTAAGGATCGCCGTTGCACTTAACAGATGTAGAAACTCTGATACCCTCAATGCTTTTGCTTTACCCAACCATGCAGGAATAGAATACAGTTGCTGCGACTTATCAAACTCTTCATCCTGCAAGGCATAAATAATATCAAACCCACTGACCCAAAAGATAACAGCTAATGAAAAAAGAATTGGTAGCAATGCAAACTGACCTGTAACTGCCAGGTAAGCTCCTATCGGCGCTAACGACAAACCTAAACCCAATATTAGATGGCAAAGCGGCGTAAATCTTTTTGTATAACTATAGCCCAAGACTACCGCCAAAGCCACTGGTGATAAATAAAAACAAAGACGATTGATAAAGAAAGTACAAACGATAAAAAGTAAACTGCTGAGTATCGTAAACAACAAAGCATTTTTTGGAGTAATAATTCCTGAAGGAATTTCTCTGACTGCCGTTCTTGGATTCTTTGCATCAAACTGTCTATCGAGATAACGATTGAATGCCATTGCTGCACTTCGGGCAAAGACCATGCAGAGGATGACTAGTAAAAATCTTGGTATTATTTCTTCTTTGCTTAAAGGGAAAATAGTATTTCGAACATTTGGACTATACACTTTGGTGTGCCAACCCGGAACTATTGAAACTACATAATCTGAATAAAAAAATCCCAAAGCAAAACCAATCATCGCAAACGGCATTGCGAAAATAGTATGAGAGAATTTTATAAGAGACAGATAACTTTTTACTTTCGACATTTTTAAAAATTAAAATGAATCTATGACCTAAGTTATCCGCCAGTCGGCGGAGACAGGGGCATCCTTTCGCTCACCAACTCCCACAACACCACTCCCGCCGCTGTTGCAATATTCAACGAATGTTTCATCCCTAACTGTGGTATTTCTATACAACCATCGCACAGCGAAATAGTTGATTGCTCCACCCCTGCTACTTCGTTACCAAATATCACGGCTATTTTTTCGTCAGCCTCAAAACCAATCGCATTTAATTTAAAACTTCCTTCAGCCTGTTCCACTGCATAAACATTATAACTATTTGCACGCAACTCATGAATGGCTTCGGCAGAAGAAGCAAAATGTTTCCACAGTACCGTTTCTTCGGCACCCAGGGCAGTCTTCTTTATTTCCTTGTGCGGGGGTTGAGAGGTATAACCTATGATATAAATAGCTTCTACCAAAAAAGCATCAGAAGTGCGGAACACACTACCCACATTATAAGCACTACGGATATTTTCCAGCACTACAATAATGGGTGTTTTCTCCGACTGTTTAAATTCTTCTACTGATTTCCGGCCCAGTTCCTCCATGCTTAATTTTCGCATTGGGCAAAGGTAGGCTAAGGGGGTAAAAGAGGAAAAAGAGAAAATAGCACATAGAAGCCGCCGGGTTCGCAGCAAATTTTTTGAACTATTGTTTTATCAATTTTATTGTACCGGTTTCTCCATTGCCTGATTTATAATAAAGCAGGTACATACCTGCAGCCCATCCATCAGTAACATATTCGTAGGCATTTCTGCCGGCGGTAAGGTTAAGCATATCAGCGATTAGTTGCCGGCCTGTACCATCAAAAATATTTATATACAAGGGCTGGTTGTTTCTTGAGTCTATCCTGATTGTTAGTTTTTTCTGAAAAGGATTTGGAAACGTTTTTATAATCACTGACTTTTTTACATTGGCGGGATAATCAAAACAGGCTCCTATATTAGGAATATTCTCATCCATCCATTTTAATCTGTTTTGAATCCATGCCTTTATATCTATCACATCACCTTCATGGTTGTTATACTGATTAGGCCATCTGATAAAATGGCGTTGCCGTGCTTCCCCGGTTAAGATACTTATCGAATCAACAATGGCATATAAATGGGACTGGCTAAGCGTTAATTGCCGTAATTGCTTCCATCTGCAACGAAGGTTGCCTTCAAAAGCTGTATCCGTCATAAACCGCTCCCACCAGAAGGGAACAAGCCAAAAATCTTCGGGACAGCTATCATTAAAACGGTAGGACCAGCTCTTTACATCACCACCATTGCAATACGTTGCATTGGCAATGGAATAATTAAAATCCCACACAGGGCCTGCAATTATTTTTCCCCCTTTACTTTGTTTGTCTTTATAAAAATATGAGCTGAGCCGGTATCCATCTAAATTTTTCATTACCTCGTTTACAATAAAATAATCAATAAACGAATTTTCATCTGCAAATTTTCGCCAGCCTGTCCGCCTGTCCTGGTATTGAGGACCATTTAATGCGGTTTCAAAACTATCTACATAACTTTTGATGTATGCCTTTTGCTCCGTTACAATTGAACTTATTTTTGGATAAACATAACTGTACCTTATAGTTTGGTTATTGATACGTTTGTAAGGAACGTACGAAGAATACCAGGCATCAGCTTGTTTATCTATACTAAAAATATAACCGCCGGTTAGGGCATCACCTGCTATATCAGTTGTATTCAGTTTCGAAATATTTACCCTGCCTGCATTGCGTTTTATTTTTTCCATAAAAACGTAAATACCTTTATAATCACCATTAACCACTAATTCCACGTAGCGGCAATTAGCTGCCCAATGACCCATCTCACGGCTCATGGTGTAAGCCATAAAATTCCGCATTAATGATACATCATCATAAGGGGCATATAATATCCAGTCGCTTTCTGATGGCAGGCCAAACAGTGATTTGTTAACAGAGTTACCGCTATTATCCCATAATTCAAATCCATAGGATTTCATAGGAAAAAATTGGGAAATCTGCCCCCTTATTTCAATACCAATTTTGCCGTTGTAATGATTAAAAGGGTCGGTTATATTATTACTCACCCCGGGACCGTTATGTATAATACCCATATCGGCCATAATCTTTGGCTCATCAACAATAGTTTGCCCATTCGTATTAATAACAATTAATGGGAGATTGGAAGAATTAAGTGTTTGGGCATTTGCTTCTATCAGAAAGAAACAAAAAAAGGCAAGGGTAAAGATTTTTTTCATGGTTGTTATTCTGGCCATGAAAATACAATATTATATGCTAAAAGGGTAAATGAGAAAAAGAGAAATTCATCTTATTTAAATCTTTCTTACCCGACCACATGACTGACATTAAAAGTTTATCAATAAAAAGAGGAAAGGCAGCTTTAACTCCTTTCCTCTTTCTACTCTGCTGAGCTTGTCGAAGCATTCCTCTTAGCTCTTACTTCAAATTCACAATCTTTTTGTCCTTCGGATACTTCACACTATAGCTAAATCGTACTTTTTTACTTTCTCCCGGTTTCAAATCTATTTTCCAGGTCAGCACACCGGTTTCTGCGTTTACCATTGCATCACTGCCATCTTCCAGTGTTACCATTACTTCTTTAATGGTACTTAAAGGAAACTGGTCTTTCAGCAACAGGTTCACATCTGTTATTTTATTATTCTTCACCAATACTTCATAAGTAAATACTTGCTTGCTTTCTTTACCACTTGTTTTCAAGCTGCTCAATTCTTTAACCAATGAACGTTTTACCGCAATCCTTTTGTCTTTACCTAACGAAAGATTTAATGTATCCGCCGTTGTATTCGGGTCAATCACCGATTTACCGATATACGTATCATCCATAATGATATTCGCATCACCAGGTAATAAGTCAAGATTTTGCCAGTCCGCTACCTCTGCTAATAAGTAAGCTTCCTTATCTACACGGGGCACTGCATAATTTTTTAAAATGCAGCTAATCTCTTCGTCTTTTATAGTAACACTGTGCATCTTGCCATCGCTTTCAATATCATACGGCAGGTCTATTTCAAAATTGGTATTCAACTGACCTTCATTAAGGGTAGTATATTGTTGTAAAGTACTTGGGTCAATCTCTTCATCCCTTTCTTTTTGCTGCTTTAACTGCCCCATTGCATCTACCACTACAACTTCTGATAAAGATTTTTCATCGTTCATTGATTGAATCATATTCCTATTTGCATTTACTCCTGCCGCTCTTCCCCTTAAGGCATTATACAATTCCGGCACATACAACTGCAAATACCATGGCGATAACAACGGAGCAGCCACACCAAAGT
>JANMFO010000203.1:0-40332 GCA_031374245.1 Chitinophagaceae bacterium
GCGCAATTAGTAGGGAAAAGCTATAACCCTTTTATTTATTTCAGGTTTTAATAAATAATAAAAATGGAAACAACAACTATACATACTGATACAAATAAGAAAATCCATACGATGAATGTGGCTATTTTTTGCGGCCTCTTATTATTGGGCGGTATTGCTTCATTAGGAATGAAAAAGCAAACCGTATCTGTAATGGAAAACCGGAAGCTGGCAGCCATACCAAAATATTCTGATAGTTTATTCTGGAGCGGAAAATATTTTAAACAGATAGACGAATATTATGCTGATAATTTTCCATTAAGGGATAAATGGATAAATTTTTCTGATAAATTTAAAAGCAGTATTGGTTTTATCAGCAGCGAAATAAAATTGTATGACCCCACTAACGATACTGAGGCCAATGAAAAAACAGATACCACCAAAGACAAAATAGAGTCCGGCCCCCGGCCAGATGATGGGGCAACCGGTGAAGTAAAGAAAAGAGTATTTGTATTTAAGAACAGAGCCTTTGAAATGTTTGGCGGTGGCGAAGCAATGGGTAAATCTTATGCTGATGTTATCAACTCCTACAACAGACTACTCAGCCCCGATATTCAGGTGTACAACTTGATTATCCCTGTAGCACTGGAGTTTGAGATAACAGAGAAATATGCCAAACTGCAAAAGGCAAATCGTCCGGCCATTGAAAATATTTACAACACATTGGATGGAAATATTAAAAAGGTCTGGGCCATTGATGAAATAAGAAAGCACAGAGAAGAATATATTTATTTTAATACAGACCACCACTGGACCAGCCTTGGTGCTTATTATGCATACAAAGCTTTTTGTGAGACAGCAGGATTAGCACCTGTTTCGTTAGATACAGTGGCTTATAAAACCAAGCCTTCATTCTTAGGTTCGTTGTATCGCCTTACCAAAGATGCAGGCTTGCAAGGCAACCCTGACTCTGTTCGTTATTACCTGTTTAAAGATTCAATGAATTTTTATGTGGGTAGCAATAAAGTTGGTCAATGGACAAAATCAAAAATGTATGGTGAAGGTGCCAGCGGCCCCAATAGCTATTCTGTTTTTTTACAAGGTGATTTACCAACAGTAAAAATGGAAACGCAGCATAAAAACGGAAGAAAGATTGCTATTGTAAAGGAATCATACGGCAACGCTTTTGCACCATATCTTATCAATAATTATGAAAAAGTAATTGTGGTGGACCAACGTTATTACACTGGCGATTTTATAGCTATGTTAAAAGCAGAAGGCATCAATGAATTATTATTTATCAATAACATTTTTGCTGCACACACACCGTTTCATATTAATAAAATAAAAGGGTTGAAGAAATAATAACAAACAGTTAACCCTTCCGGCATCAATAAAACGACATGAGAAAAAATCTTTGTTATACTACCATCTTTGTTTTTCTTGCATCCTGCAATAATTCAGGGAAAGGCAGTAGCAGGGATATAACAAAAGATAGTACAGCTGAAATAAAAAAGAAAGATTCAGTTGTAATTGAAAGCCGGATACTGCCTGATGATGGACAGGTAGGAGTTAAGAGAGGTGCCGTATTTATTTTTAAGAACAGGGGATTTGAAGTATTCAGCGGCGGTGCTACCATGGGTAAAAAATATGCGGAAACAATCAATATGTACAGCCGCTTGAAAGTACCGGGGCTTAAAATTTACAACCTCATTGTTCCAAACGGGTTTGAATTTGAAATAACAGAGAAGTATAAAAATCTTGCCAAGCCTGCCAGCGAAGCCATCAACGCAGTTTTTGCTGCAGAAGACTCTGAAATCATTAAAATAAATCCTGTAGATGAGCTTCGAAAACACCGTAAGGAATATATCTACTTTAATACCGACCACCACTGGACAAGTCTTGGTGCTTATTATACTTATCGTTCGTTTTGCGCTGTTTCTAATACTGCGCCTATTTCTTTAGATAATATTCCATCGAAAATAAAGCCCGGTTTTCTCGGTTTTTTTCACAGAATTACCCGGTCTGCTGTACTTAGAAACAATCCCGATTCAGTACGATATTACCTGTTTCCTGATTCAACTACTTTTTACATTGGCAGCAATTCCATTGGTTATTGGGCAAAATCAAAAATGTATGCGGAGCAGGTGAGTGGTGATAACAGTTATTCTGTTTTTCTGCAAGGCGATTTACCTATTTGCAAAATGGAGACACAAATTAAAAACGGAAGAAAAATTGCACTGGTAAAAGAATCGTATGGCAATGCCTTTGCACCTTTTTTAACCAACAACTATGAAAAGGTAATTGTGGTAGACCAACGTTCCTATAAAGGAAATTTTATTGCCATGCTGAAAGCTGAAGGCATTAATGAGTTACTTTTTATCAATAATATTTTTGCAGCACATACCCAGTTTCACATTGATGATATAAGGAGTTTGAAGAAATAGGTAAGAGTGATGTACCGGTAACTCATAACGCACATTTTGCCTCTATAGTTGCAAATGCTTTTTCACCCATGCCACTTTAGGTTTTAATTCTTTGGTGTATTTATCACCTGTGGCATAACCCACACTTTTCAAAAAGTGATAATAGTCGGCTTTAGGGTTTTTTTTGCGCCATTTATCATATCGTTTATCCTGCCAGTTTTTATAGTAAGCAATACACTCTTCATCAGAAGTAAATTTTTTACACTTATTCCCTTTTATATAAAAGCCAAACAGGTTGTGATAACGGAGGCAGCATTTTTTGCAGGCCAGGTTGCCCGTTTCCTGCATACACTGCGCCATTACAAACTCAGGATGCCGGATGCCCGCCGCTTTTATAGCATCATACATCACCTGCATTTTGGACTTATTAATATTCTGGGAAAAGGCTTGTTGGAGAAAAAATAACAGAAAAAAAGCAGAGAGTAGTTTCTTCATGCTTATTAGTTTGGTTAATAATGACAATCGGCTTTCTAAGGATTTGGAACTTTTTTTATAAATATACAAAAACCGCACCCTTTTCATCAATTCCTTTACTTTGCACAAATTGCTTTTTTTATGAGCACAAGATTGATGGTGGACGGGCAAAATCAGTTGGATGAAATAAGGGAAGGGGGCGTTCCGCAACAGCATGCGGTTCTCCGTTTCATAGCAAATATTATCTCCTATATTTTTCACCCGGTTTTTGTGCCGGTGATGGTGATTTGGTTTCTCGTATATATTCATCCTTATTTATTTGCCGGATTTGCTGATATGCAAAAATTCAGGACAGTGATGATGGCTGTGGTATCGTTTACTTTTTTCCCACTCGTTACTGTACTCTTATTAAAAGGATTAAAATTTATTGATACTATTTTCTTACGTACACAAAAAGACAGGGTTATACCATTTATCGCCTGTATGATTTGGTATTTCTGGATTTGGTATGTGTGGAACAATTTTGGTAAAACCGGAGATACTGATATGCCCCGTGAGGCCGTTCAGTTTGCCCTTGCAACCTTCATCAGTACCATCATCGGGTTGATGGTAAATATAAAAATGAAAGTAAGCCTGCATGCTATTTCTGCAGGCATTGTGCTGACCTTCTTTATACAAATGGCTTTTATACAGCAACTGAACTTTGGTTTATGGCTTGCCATTATTTTTCTTCTTACAGGTTTGGTTTGTACTGCCCGGTTCATTGTTTCTGACCATACAGCACAAGAAGTTTATGGCGGGTTGGTGGTAGGTGCAGTTTCTATGATTATTGCCGGGGTAGTGGAGTAGAAAAAAAATTTTTTTCGGGCCTACGGCAAAACAAATAGAACCCGGGTAATTTCTTAAAGTGATTTTTTCTTCTCTGTCCGGGAAAACATTAATTTGTAATACCTCCCTTGAGTGACAACCTCTTCGTTAAGAAAACATATGAAAGGACTTTAATACACCTTATGTCGCATACCGCAATCCTTCAAGGTTTTCTTATCAGCAATCAATGTATTGAAATCTTTACTCCCGATGGCAGTCGTGTAAAAGAGGATTATAAAAACAGACCATTAAATTCTATTTCACCTTACTGGGCCAGGGTTTGGCCGGCAGCGATAGGGCTTTGTCATTTTTTGCAGGATAATCTTCATTATATAAAAAGTAAAAGAGTGCTGGAACTGGCGGCCGGACTGGGCTTGCCGGGTATTTTTTGTGCCCCATATGCTCACCAGGTTTGCATAAGCGATATAGAGCCGCAAACTGTTGAATTGGCAAGGCAATCGGCCCTGCATAATAAACTGGTGAACGTTGATTGCCGGGTTATTGATTGGAACTATTTGCAGGAAGTGGCCATTCCGGATGTATTGCTGCTTAGCGATATTAACTATGAAGTGGCACAGTTTGAAATATTATTATCGGTTATCTCATACTTTTTAGCCAACCGATGCACCATCATTTTAAGCACGCCGCAACGGTTGATGGCAAAGGATTTTATAGCCCGGTTACTGTTGTATTGTAAAGAACAAACTGCAACGGAGATAGCACTAGAAAACCAAAATGCGGACGTCAGTATTTTTGTGTTGAAAAAATAAATTCCCCAAAACATTAGTTTTTAATTGCTAAATCATTTAGTTTTGATTTCGGCCGAAATATTTCGGCTTACAATACGAAAAAACTTAAATTTAACCCATGGCAAAGACAGAAAAAACCACAGACACTGTAAACACTAATAGTGAAAAATTTAAAGCCCTCAAGCTTACGATGGATAAGATTGAGAAGGACTACGGTAAAGGAAGTGTGATGATGATGGGTGATAAAGCAGAGCAATTGCAGGAAGTAATTTCCACCGGTTCGCTTGGGCTGGATGTTGCACTCGGCATCGGCGGTTTGCCAAGAGGACGGGTAGTAGAAATATACGGTCCTGAATCTTCCGGTAAAACAACACTGGCCACCCATGTGATTGCTGAAGCACAAAAGAAAGGCGGCATGTGTGCCTTTATAGATGCAGAGCATGCTTTTGATAGTGCATATGCAAAAAAACTCGGTGTTGATGTAGATAATCTTTTAATATCCCAGCCAGACTACGGCGAACAAGCTCTTGAAATAGCCGACCGCCTTATTCTTTCCGGCGCATTGGATGTGGTGGTAATTGACTCAGTAGCCGCCCTGGTACCAAAAAGTGAATTGGAAGGAGAAATGGGTGACAGCAAAATGGGATTGCATGCAAGGCTGATGAGCCAGGCACTCCGTAAACTCACTGCCACTATTTCAAAAACAAATACGATTTGTATTTTCATTAACCAGTTACGAGAGAAAATAGGGGTAATGTTCGGCAACCCGGAAGTAACTACCGGTGGTAATGCATTAAAATTCTATGCTTCGGTTCGTTTGGATATACGCCGTCAGGCACAGGTAAAAGATGGCGATGAGGCAATCGGTAACCATGTAAAAGTAAAAGTGGTAAAAAACAAAGTGGCCCCGCCTTTCCGTGCTGCTGAGTTTGATATCATATTTGGAGAAGGTATTTCCAAAACGGGTGAAATAGTGGATATGGGTACGGAGCTGGGTATTGTACAAAAAAGTGGAAGCTGGTACAGCTACAATGGTGATAAACTGGGGCAGGGCCGTGATTCTGTAAAACAACTGATGGTAGATAATCCTGAACTGGCTAATGAAATCGAAGCTAAAATCAGAGAGAAAATAAAGGAAATGCAGGCTTCTTAACTGCTTTCTGGTCAACGTTTTAAAATGGGTTAGTTAGCAAACCCTCCCCGCTGAGCGGGGAGGGTTTCTTATTTATTCACAATATTTTTACAAGTAAAACGAATAAATCGATGTTTAAACATTGTATATTTGTTTTGCAGGCCGCAACCATTCAAATAAACGGCACGTTATCTAACTACTACAATGACTCAAACAGAAGCAAATACAAATTCAGGAAAATGGCTGCATATGTTATGTACAGCAGGCCTGTTGGTTTCCTTCTTTCTGCCTTGGGTATTGTGGGATAATAGCAAAGTGAGTGGTTATTCCATGCCATCAGGAGAGTTTTTTAGAACCTCAGAAACAAAATTCGGGTTAGCAAATCCTTTTCCACAGTACAGTTTTTCACTTTACATTTTCTGGCTTATTCCCGTACTGGCTATCTTATCAATAGGCCTCGTCTTTTTAAAAAAGAGGACTGCTCCTTTTTCATTTATTGCCGGCACATTATCCCTTACACTAATCACCGTATTTATCCTGTTCACAAATACTTTAATTGATTTAGGTGTTGGCAATACTTTATTCTCCATGTTAAAACCTGCAGCTTACATTCATGCCTTATCTGCTGTTGGCCTTATTACTACGACTTTCCCTGTTAAAAGAATTGCTCCAAAAATTATCTGGCTGCTGATAGGTCCGGTTATTGCGTATGGAAGTTATAAGATGGGTGAGAAATATATTATGAGTGAAACGCATGCTGCAACAGAGAATGTAAAAGCTGATTATACCCTAAACTCAGCTGATTTGATTAAAGAGTTTGTTACAAACGATACTGCCACCAACAAAAAATATATTGAGAAAATATTAATAGTGAATGGAAACACTTCTGTTGTTGAAGTATTGGCAGATTCTACAAGCACTATCAAATTTGAAGACAGTACCGGTTCCTATGCAATATTTTCTTTGGAAAAAAATCAATTGGATCGGGTAAGGATTATAAAATCCGGAGACGCTGTTTCGCTTAAAGGCGTTTGCAGTGGCAGCATCTTCAGTGAAATATTGGGAACAACTTCTATTAGTTTTAAAAGATCAACTTTAAACAAAAAATAAAACAAGTATTAATGAAAAAAACAATTCTCTTTCTTTCTTTCATAGCTATCACTGGAAGTGTAATGGCACAGAAAGTAACCACTACGTCCGCAGTTATAACTTTTGATGCTACCACACCTAAAGATGCATTACCTAAAGCTGAAAATAAAACGGTAATTGCTTCTCTTGATAAAACAACAGGGGCTATTCTTTTTGAAGCTGCTGTAAATAATTTCTCCTTTGCCAACCCAATGATGCATGATCATTTTAATGGTGAAAAATGGCTGAACTCAGCAGTATTTCCAAAATTTACTTTCACTGGAAAAATTGAAAAATTAAGTGAAGTAAAATTTAATAAAAATGGATCATATGATGTAGTTGTAACAGGAACCCTTACTATAAAAGGTGTTGCTAAATCAATATCCGCTCCGGTTACAATAGTAGTAAAGAATGGCACCGTTACTTCTTCCACTGCTTTTTCTGTTAAAGTAGCTGACTATGGTATTTCCAGTCAGTACATAGAATCTGGCAAAGTATCAAGTGAGCCAAAAATTACTGTTTCAGCACAGTTTTAATAAACTACATTTTTTGCAAAATGCCCTGCCCTCCAGCGGGGCATTTTTTGTTTAACTTCATGCTATGAAAACAAGGACATTAAATAGCCGGAAAAATATTGCACTGGTAGCACATGATAATAAGAAGCCATACATTATTGATTGGGCAATCTATAATAAAACTGCCTTATCAAAACATAAATTGTTTGCTACAGGCACTACTGGCAAAATGATTGAAGAAGCATTAGATCAATCCGTAACAAAATTATTAAGTGGTCCTCTTGGTGGTGATCAACAAATAGGTGCCAGGATAGCCGAAGGGAAAATTGATGTATTGATATTTTTTTGGGACCCGATGGAAGCACAACCACATGACCCGGATATAAAAGCTTTACTACGGGTTGCCGCCACCTGGAACATACCTGTAGCCTGCGACAGGGCTACAGCGGATTTTATTTTTACTTCCCCGCTTATGTATGAAGATTATGAAACAGAACTGCCCGACTATCATTCTTACACCAACAGGAAACTGAAATAATACACTTATAATTTTAAAATGGCGTTCAAGCTAAACATACCATTCCCACCGGCTGGTGACCAACCTGCAGCTATTCAACAATTGACAGAAGGAGTTTTAGATGGTGAAAAATACCAGACATTACTTGGTGTCACTGGTAGCGGTAAAACATATACAATTGCTAACGTTATTCAAAACACACAACGCCCCACTCTTGTATTAACACATAATAAAACACTGGTGGCGCAGTTATATGGTGAGTTTCGTCAGTTCTTTCCCGAAAATGCTGTAGAGTATTTTGTTTCTTACTATGATTACTATCAGCCCGAAGCTTATATGCCGGTGAGTGATGTATACATTGAAAAAGATTTAAGCATTAATGATGAATTGGATAAGCTAAGGCTGAGAGCAACATCCAGTTTATTAAGCGGCAGAAGAGATATTATTGTTGTTGCATCTGTGAGTTGTATCTATGGAATGGGAAACCCTACTGATTATGAAAACGGTATTATCCGTATCAACAAAGGACAAACTATTTCAAGACAAGCATTTCTTCATTCATTGGTTAATTCTACTTACAACAGAACAACTATTGAATTCAACCGGGGTACATTCCGGGTAAAAGGTGATACCGTTGACATCAATCTCCCTTATGTTGATTATGGCTACCGCATTACTTTTTTTGGTGATGAAATAGAGGAGATAGAGAGTGTTGATGTGGTTACCAGTAAGAGAATTGCAAAGATGGAAAATGCCGCCATCTTTCCGGCCAATCTTTATGTGGCACCAAAAGATATTTTACAACAGGTCTTGTATGAAATACAGGATGAAGTTGCAGCACAAGCTGAATACTTTAAAAAAGAGGGGAAATATATAGAAGCACAAAGACTCAGCGAACGAGTGAATTATGATTTGGAAATGATACGGGAGTTAGGCTATTGTAATGGTATTGAAAACTATTCCCGTTTTTTTGACAGGAGAAGACCCGGAACAAGACCTTTCTGTTTGTTGGATTATTTTCCGAAAGATTTTTTGCTGGTGGTAGATGAAAGCCATCAGACTATTCCGCAAGTAAGTGGTATGTATGGTGGTGACAGAAGCCGCAAACTTGTTCTGGTTGATTATGGTTTTCGTTTACCGTCTGCATTAGATAACCGTCCATTGAATTTTCATGAATTCGAATCATTGGTTAATCAAACCATTTTTGTGTCGGCTACACCCGATGACTATGAATTAGAAAAATGTGGTGGTGTAGTAACGGAACAAGTGGTGCGTCCAACCGGCTTATTAGACCCGCCGATTGAAATACGTCCTTCAGTAAACCAGATAGATGATTTATTAGATGAAATTGATAAACGGATAAAGCAGGGTGATAGGGTGCTGGTAACTACACTTACCAAACGAATGGCAGAAGAAATGGATAAATACCTGCATCGTATCAATATCAAATCAAAATATATACATAGTGAAGTGCATACACTAGACAGGGTGGAAATTCTCCGTGAGTTACGATTAGGGGTTATAGATGTGCTGGTGGGAGTGAACCTGTTAAGGGAAGGTTTGGACTTACCCGAAGTTTCATTAGTCGCCATTCTTGATGCCGACAAAGAAGGTTTTTTGCGTAATGAAAAATCATTGACCCAAACGGCAGGTCGTGCTGCCAGAAATGTAAATGGTCTTGTTATCTTTTATGCTGATAAGATGACCGACAGTATGCAAAAGACAATTGATGAAACCACCCGCCGCAGAGAGAAACAAATTGCCTGGAATATTGAATATGGCATTACTCCTACAACCATTATAAAGTCCACTAAAGATGTATTTGCACAAACCTCTGTACTTGATATAAAAGGCTTCGACGAAAAAAATCCGTATGCTATTCCTAATGAACAGGATATTATAACACTGGCTGCTGAAGAACAAGTCGAATACAACACCATCCCTAAGATGGAAAAAGCCCTTTCAAAGATTAAAAAGGAGATGGAAAAGGCGGCGAGAGATTTAGATTTTATGGAAGCGGCACGGTTACGGGATGAAATGTTTGTTATGCAAAAGCAATTGGAATCCATGAAGAAATAGCCCTTCTCGTAGTTTTACGAGTTTACTCTGAGTATTAGTTCCTGATTTTAGCAAAAACAATGTCTCATGGTTTGCATTGGAAAACCCGGCTGTATATCTTAGCTAAAGAATTAGTTAATCCAATATTTTAAAATCCAATAAATCCAGTATTATGAAAAGAAGAGTTCGTAAAATCGCAAATTTCTTTGCGTTCAACCTGTTATTTTTCGCTCTGTATCTCAATTTTATTCACAAAGACAAGTCTGGCCTTCCAGTGGCAACACAAACTGCCAGTCAGCAAAATGCAGCCGCTTTCAGTGGTACAGTCTTAGTAGATAATCCTGAGCAGTTAAACGAAAAAAAGAATGTAGCAACTGTAAATGCAGCATCAACAACTCAAAATAATGAGCCTGCAAATACAGAAGCCCTAAAACTTTCTATCAATTAAGCAAGAAAAGCAGCGTTAACATATCAACAACCCGTTCCGCCTAAGGCAGAACGGGTTGTTGTGTTTTTATTTATGCCTGTGGTGAATTCTTTACCTTAGAGGCATGGAAAAAAAGGTTTTCTTACTCGATGCTTTTGCTCTCGTTTTCAGGGCTTATTATGCCCTCATCCGCAGTCCCCGTATTACATCCAAAGGAAAAAATACCAATGCCCAGTTTGGTTTTACCAATGCCTTGGTAGAGTTAATCACCAAACAAAAGCCATCCCATATGGCAGTTTGTTTTGATACTTCTGCACCCACAGAACGTCATACAGATTTTGCTGACTATAAGGCGAACCGGCAGGAAACTCCGGAAGATATCAGTGCTGCCGTCCCTGACATTAAAAAAATCATTGAGGCATTTAATATCCCCGTAATTGCCATTGATGGTTATGAAGCAGATGATGTGATTGGTACACTGAGTAAGCTTGGAGAAAAAGCTGGTTACGAAGTATATATGGTAACACCAGATAAAGATTATGGTCAGCTGGTATCTGAAAAAATAAAAATCTACAAACCTGCTTACCAGGGAAATGATGCAGAAATTTTAGGCCCGGCAGAAATTTGTGCCAAATGGAATATTACAGATGTAAACCAGGTGATAGATATGCTGGGGATGATGGGTGATGCCGTAGATAATATTCCGGGGATACCCGGAGTAGGCGAAAAAACAGCAGCCAAGTTTTTAGCAGAGTATGGTTCATTAGAAAATACATTAGCCAACGCAGAGAATATAAAAGGGGCGATGGGAGAAAAAGTCAAGAAAGGAAAAGAGATGGCAAAACTTTCTAAAAAATTGGCCACCATTATTACTGATGTGCCGGTTGAATTTCATGAAGAAGATTTCAAGCTGAAAGAATGGAATAAAGAAAAGCTGAAAGAAATTTTTGCTGACCTGGAGTTCCGCACATTAGGTAAAAGATTGCTGGGCGAAGAGTTTTCTGTGGCAACCACTAATAAAGGAGTGGTAGAAAAAGAAATGCCACAGGGTGTACAAACGGATTTGTTTGGTAACATCGTTGAACCAGAGATAAAAAAATCTGAACCCCTAATTGCTTCTGATGATGATGGCGAGGTGTTGACAGTTGATAAAAATATTAACAACACACCGCACAAATACGAAGCTGTAGAAGGAGATGCAGTTATTAAAAAGTTAGTAGCTGAATTAAAGAAGCATGATGAGATATGTTTTGATACAGAAACAACCGGCATCGATGCTAACGACGCTGAACTGGTAGGATTAAGTTTTTCCGTTACTCCCGGAGAGGCGTTTTATGTTCCCTGTCCTGCTGACCAAAAGAGAACAAAAGAGGTTCTTGCACATTTTGAATCCTTATTTGCTGATAAAAATAAAACATGGGTAGGCCAAAATATCAAATACGATCTGCTTGTACTGAAATGGTATGATGTAGAAATAGCCGGAAAATTATTTGATACAATGCTGGCCCACTACGTTATCGAACCGGATGGAAAAAGAAGCATGGATGTTTTAAGTGAAAAATTTTTAGGGTATGAGCCGGTACATATTGAAGAACTGATTGGAAAGAAAGGAAAGACGCAAGGCAATATGAGAGATGTTGAAATAGAAAAGATAAAAGAGTATGCTGGCGAAGATGCTGACATTACGCTGCAACTAAAAAATATTTTCGTTCCTTTATTAAAAAGCAAAGAAGTAGAAAAGGTATTTAACGAAGTGGAAAACCCATTAGTAAAAGTGCTGGTGGATATGGAGTTTGAAGGAATAAGAGTTGATGAAGAATTCCTGAATGATTATTCCAAAGAATTAGAGAAAGATGCAAAGAAAGCCGAAGAGGGTGTTTACAAGCAAGCTGGTGTACGTTTCAACCTTGCCTCACCCAAACAATTAGGTGAAGTGTTGTTTGACAAATTAAAACTAGACCCGTCCGCCAAAAAAACTAAGACCGGTCAATACCAAACCGGTGAAGATGTATTATTAAAACTAGCGGTGAAGGGTCACCAGATAGTAGATGACATTCTTACTTTCCGGGAGCTGACAAAATTAAAATCAACTTATGTAGATGCACTACCATTAATGATAAATAAAAAGACCCGAAGAGTGCATACTTCCTATGCACAAGCGGTGGCGGTAACCGGAAGATTAAGCAGTAATAATCCCAACCTGCAAAATATTCCTGTGCGAACAGACAGGGGCAAAGAAATAAGAAAAGCATTTGTACCAAGAGACAGTAACCACATTTTATTATCCGCCGACTATTCACAGATTGAATTAAGAATTGTGGCCGCTATCAGCGGAGATGCCAATATGTGTAAAGCATTTCAGGATGGAACGGATATACATACTGCAACTGCTGCAAGGGTATATAATATTGAAGAGAAAGATGTAACCAAAGAAATGCGGTACAAAGCGAAGAGTGTAAACTTTGGTATTATCTATGGGCAAGGTGCTTTTGGCTTAGCCGATAATCTCGGTATCAGCAGGACAGAGGCGAAAGAAATTATTGATAACTATAAAAAACAGTTTCCGGGTATTCAAAAATACATGGATGACACTATCAATTTTGCCAGGGAAACCGGCTATGTAGAAACATTGATGGGTAGAAAAAGATGGTTGCGGGATATAAACTCCGCCAACTTTACTGTCCGTGGTTTTGCAGAACGAAATGCCATTAACTCTCCCATACAGGGAACAGCGGCTGATATGATAAAGCTAGCCATGCAAAAAGTACAAGCTGCAATGAAGAAAGAAAAAATGGAAAGTAGAATGATATTACAAGTGCATGATGAATTGGTGTTTGATGCACTAAAGTCAGAAGTAAAAGAATTAAAGCCTTTGATATTGGAAAATATGCAATCGGCTATGTTGCTGCCGCATAATGTACCGGTGATTGCAGAATGTGGTGAAGGTAAAAATTGGTTAGAGGCACATTAATTATGAACTGGTCATTTTATTTTAACGATGTGGTGTTAATAGGAAGCCGCTATTTAACTATAGCGAGCATAGCTTTTCTTATCTGGCATGTTTTGCTGCGTCGCCTGATAGCTTCTAAAAAAATACAGGCTAAATATCCGCAGTTTAAAGACTATGCAAGGGAAATTGGTTTTTCTATTGCTACCGTATTCATTATGGCTTTTATTCCCGCCCTCGTATTAGGCAGTCCGGAACTGGCAAAACATACAAAATTCTATACTGATATTAATCAGCATTCAACAACCTGGTTTATTCTCGCCTTTCCGTTAATGGCTATTATGCATGACACTTATTTCTTTTGGATGCACCGGCTCATGCATCATCCTTATTTATTTAAAATTGTTCATCGTATTCACCACAAGTCTACGAATCCAAGTCCATTTTCGGCTTATTCTTTTCATCCGTTAGAAGCGATTGTGGAAGCAGGAATATTTACCGTATTTGTTTTCGTCATTCCCGTACACTTGTTTCACCTCTTATTCTTTTTCCTGTTCATGATAGTGTATAATGTGTACGGTCATCTTGGCTGGGAGCTGTATCCAAAAGGTTTTAGTAAGCACTGGCTGGGCAAATGGATTAATACTTCTGTTAATCATAATCAGCACCACCAGTACTTTAAGGGTAACTATGGTCTGTACTTTTTATTCTGGGACAGGATGATGGGTACAATTCGTAAAGATTATGACGAAAAGTTTGAAGAGGTGAAAACCAGGTAGTTTACAAAATATTATACCGGTTACTATTTTTATTCTTCTAAAAACACTAATTTACATAAGACTCACTCAACCTGAGTCGAGTCGTTTTGCTTATTAGAATGAATAAAAAAATTACTATACTAAAACTAGCCCTCCCGGCTTTCTTTATTTTTTTTATTTGTTATAGTTGTTCCAAAGAGTATAGTGGTGTTGCTATTAATACAACAGTTGTTAATGACACTATATTTAACCCTGCACCTGCCATAAAACCGTATGTATGTCCTGCCTGTATCGGGAATGAAAATTTTCAGGAAAATAAATGGAGCTTCCGTGATAACACATTACTTCGTTGCGGAATTATCGATACAGCCATTGTAAATCCTGAACGAACCGGTTTTACTTTTTATGGCCCATCTTCTTGTTCTAAAGACACCGGTATTATAATGACCGTATTACTCGACACACTTCATCTGAACAGGGATATCTCCAATGTTACCTATAGCAGGTCCGCTTTTTATTATTATGATAATGTTGGCCATACGTATATCTACATGAACCGCCAGCAAATACCATTTAGTCTAACTATTGAAACCTATACGCATAACGACAGGATGATAACGGGTAGCTTTTCAGGATTTGGTTACCGGGAAAATGGAAGCAGTGGTTCAATTAATTCTGGTAAGTTTAAAGTAAAGCTGCTTTAAAAGCATCTATTAATTTTTACTACAGCTTTTTCCCATTATTATAAATAGTGATGCCAAAAGAGGATGTAAGTTTGCAACAATGCTACCCGTAATTTATTATTGTTATGATGCTTATTGCGGCTGGTGCTATGGTTTTAGTCCGGTCATAAAAAAGATTGCTGAGGAATATAAAGACAACCTTTCTTTCGAAGTTTTATCCGGTGGTATGATACCGGCAGAAAATCCACAGCCAATAGCTGCTATGGCTGGTTATATCAGCAAGGCTTACAAAAACGTAGAAGAACTGACAGGTATACAATTCGGCTCTGACTATCTCTGGCATATTAATAACCCTGAACAAAGTGATTGGTTTCCCCATTCAGAAAAAGCTGCCATTGCTTTATCTATTTTCAAAGAAATGTATCCAGATCAACAAGTGGCTTTTGCAGCAGACCTTCAGTACGCATTACATTATGAAGGAAGAGATTTAACAGATAATGAGGCCTATCGTCATTTATTGGAAAAATATAGCATTGATGCTGAGAGTTTTTATACCAAATTAAAAAGCGAGGAATATAAAGACAAAGCTTTGTATGAATTTTCATTATGCAAGCCATTACAAGTAACCGGCTTTCCGGCTGTACTATTGCAGGCAAGTGAAACGAAATTTTATTTAGTAGCAAGAGGCTATACTCCGTATGAAAATGTGAAAGCAAGAATTGATAACATACTTACAGAAATTGCAGGTGTTTCCACAAATGCTCAGTAGAATTAATAAAGTTGAAAAGTGCGACGCAAGGGACGATGATAGTAGTAATGGCGATGATAAAACAAATTGAAAATGCCGGATAAAAAAGATATTGAAAACCGTGATGACCTGTTACTGCTGATGCAACATTTTTATAAAAAACTATTAGCTGATGATTCAATTAATTATCTTTTTACTGATTTTGCTAAAATAAATTTAGACCATCACCTCCCGGTTTTAGTTGATTTCTGGGACTCGATTTTATTTCAATCGGGCACTTACCAGAAGAACGCCATGCAGCCCCATCTTGCCCTTCATCAAAAATCACCGCTGACCAGGTATCACTTTGAAACATGGCTGGGGTACTTTAAAGAATCTGTTGATGAATTATTTGCCGGTGATAACGCCCTTATTATCAAAGAAAGAGCTACCAGTATTGCCACCGTAATGCAGATAAAAATCAGCCAGTTAAATTGATATTTTCAGTAAATAATTCCGGTTTGACCATTTTTTCTTGATAACTATCGGGAGAGTTTGTAACTTATATTCCTAAAATTATTTTTATGAAACAAATAATCTTCACTATCTGCTTTATTGCACTAAGTGCAATTTTTACAGTAACAAAAGCCCAAACTCCGGAAGAAATGAAAAAATGGATGGATTACATGACTCCCTCCGATGTTCATAAGATGATGGCGGCCTCGGATGGAGAATGGAACATGGAAATTCAAATGTGGATGGACCCGAAAGCTCCATCACAAAGCATGAAAGCAAGCTGCATAAATAAAATGATTTTGGGTGGCCGTTACCAGGAAAGTATCAATTCAGGTTCGTATAATGGAATGCCCTTTGAAGGACATAGTTTGACGGGATGGGATAATGGCCGGAAAATATTTGTTTCAACCTGGATTGATAATATGGGTACTGGTATCATGTATATGGAAGGCCCCTGGAATGATGCCACCAAAACAATGGAACTGAAAGGCAAGATGACAGACCCGATGACCGGCCAGATAAAGGATGTGAGACAAACTATGAAAATGGTTGATGAGAATACCCAGATCATGGAACAATTTGATATAAAGGATGGAAAAGAATATAAGGCGATGGAAATAAAGTTTATACGGAAAATGTAAAAAACCTTTAATAAATAATAAAACCCCGGAAAGTTCCGGGGTTTTATTATTTATCCAGCCTGTTCGTAAGCCTTCTTTATCCAGGCTATTAAATCTTTATTGACAGCCTTATCGTTTTCAATTTTAATCCGGTGTGTACACATAGCATTCCATTTACTTCCATCTTCAACATTACCAGAAGGTGTAATACCTTTAATATTTAATCCAACATCCAGTCGGTCTTTGGTAGAAGGTTGAATAATAGCAAATTGTTTTTTCCTTCTCAAGCTCACATAGGCTTTCTTCGGAGCGATTTCAACATCCTTTCCCAACTTCATTACATCTGCTATTATCTTTTCATACCAGGGTTTCAGGTTTTCCTTCCCTTTGTACTGTTCAGCGATCCAGTCGGTATCGTTTTCTGCTGCACCTGCATGCGATTGTTTGGCGAAATGAACTATCGTATTGGCATTACCATGGGTAAAACCATGTTTCTCTTTCAGAAAATTCACTAGTTCACCATGTTTCGTAATACCAGATTTATTTACAATGTCAAACCAATCTTTGATCTTCCTGCCGGTAGCTTTTTCAATATTAGCAATTTGTGTTGCGTACGCTTTGTCGATTGATTCAGTACTCATATTTTATCGTTTTATAGCTTTTTCGTAAAAGGCAATCCATTCATTCACTGTTATTTTTGAAGCCAGCTCGCCTATTAGTTTATATGGAATATCTTCTGATTTTTTATACCGTACACAGCTTTTACCCATATCTAATTTTTTAGCACTGGCTTTTGCATGTGCATCCAGAAACCATTTTAGCAGTTTAGGATCGGCATATACACCCATGTGGTAAAGGTTAATGGAATTTTTTTGCGAAGCAAGACCTATAAATGGGAGTGGCTCTTTTGGATTGCAATGATAGCCGGCCGGATAAATACTATGCGGAACACTCCAACCCATCATACCATAGCCCATGCCTTCTTTAAAGCCTTTGGGAAGATTTTTGTTAATTACTTTCCTAAGTTCATTCATTGCTTTCTGCCTATCAGCTGGTAGTTCAACTAAGTACTGTTCTACTGTTGTTGCGGATGATTGCATGATTTTTTATTGTTTTTTTGAATAATAAAAATCTGCTTTCTTTTCCGGCATAGTAGGGCCACCATCAACAATTGCATGAATAGAATCCTTATTCACCAGCCGGTAAGTTATCCTTTTGGGAAAATCATGCTGTGGATTTTCAGCAACAAATCCTGTATCGGAGAAAGTTGTTAGTTTAAACTCAACCGGTTTCTCATTATTTTGTCCTGCCGCTTTCGCCTCATAAAAAAAATGATAACTTCTCCTGAATAATTTAATTTTTTCGAAAGGTATCGTGGAATCACCTTTTATAAAATCTGAACTTCCTTCCATCAGGCTATCATTTACCAGCTTCCAATCCTCAGTAACAATCCCCTCTTTGTCCTTCATCATCCAGGAGCCGGTGAGCCAGTTAAATTGTTTGACGGTTTTTACAGCTTCTTTCTTTTTATTATTGCACTGAATAAAGACAAAAGCTGCCATAAAAAATACTATTGAAATAAACAGGCGGCGTTTCATAATTACTTATTTTTCTAAAACAGTTTTTAAATTAGCCAGGCCTATACCAAAGTCATCGCCTATGGCTTTTTCCATATTCATGAAAAGTTTCATCACATTCATCGGGTAGTTCATTTGACCTTCAAATCCCCAGCTCACTTTGGTACTGTTATCATTAAGTGCTACCGTGTTCATAGTAGATTTAGCAACAGATTTAAATGGTTTGATAAACCGGAGTTCAGTAGTTAATTGCTTACCTTCTTCAATCCCTTTTATTTCCTGTTCACCCTGGCCCACTTTTTTATTTCCTACCCATGAATTAACAAATCCAGCTTCACCATCGGTTCCACGGTATTCATTTTTAATATTGGGGTCCATAGTTGCCCATTTACTGTAGTTCTGCTGATTTTTTAAATATTTAATATAATTAAACACTTCTGCATTTGGTTTATTAATAACAATCTCCCTGGTAGCCTTCATGCCTTTGGGGATAAACAGACCGGCTATTAATAATGCGGCAATAATGCCGAGGATGATGTACAGTACTATCATGGTAATAAATTTTAAAAATTATACTTATTGTTGCGGCACTGAATGTAAAGCAATACGGTTACCTTCTGTATCCATTATCACTGCCATATAACCATACTCCGGGCTGATTTCTGTTTTAGGCACCATAATTTTTCCGCCGGCAGCTTCCACTTTATCCAGCATATGTTGCACATCCGGATTTCCATTCAGGTATATCAAAGGGCCATCAGTAGCAGATGGTTTATGAAAACCGCCGCTGTCCACCAATGCGCCTCCAACACCTGTCAACATATCATCCAATGGAAACATCCGCATTTTTATATTAGGCATATCAAGCTGTGCCAGTTTTACTTCAAAAATGGTTTCATAAAATTTAGTGGCCCTGTCCAGGTCGGTGGTTCCTATTTCGAACCAGCTAATTGCATTATTCATGATTGAGTGTTTTGGTTATAAATTATTGTTGCTGATATAATTTATTATTGCAATCATTTCCTTTTATCTGTTCTTTCCACACACTCATGCCACCATTCATATTGGTTACGTTTTTAAACCCCGCCTGTGTAAGCATATAACTGGCCCTTGGACTTCGGTGGCTATGACTGCAATACACTACTATTTCACTTTTCTTATACTTTTCCAACTCATTCATCCTTGTTTGCAATTCTTGTACCGGGATATTAATAGCATTTTTTATAGCGCCAAATTTATCCGGGGCTGTGCCATTAAATTCTCCCGGTGTCCGCACATCTAAGAATATCACTTTGCTTTCATCCAGCGAACACATTTGCTCCGGCTGTATGTTTTTGTGAACTATGGTTTTTTTATCCACTAATTGCATATTGCAGTGGGTGCAGGTTCCTGGTTTATTGTAAACTACCGTATCGCAAGTTGAGCCGCAGGGCAAACAGGAATATTGTATGGCTGATGAGTGGCCTGCATTTTTCTCTGCACTGCTGGTAGAACCACAGCCGGTGTTGTACAATAAGATTATTACTCCTGTTACTATAAAGTTTCTCATTTACTTTTGCTGGTTATTTTTTCCATCCTGGCAAGAATGGCCATACAGTCTTTTCTATTTTCTTACTTTTTTATAGTTTGAAGAAAAGCCTCCGCATCGGCATCATTCTTTTTGGTCTTTAACTCAACCATTATTGATTAATATCTTTCCCCTCTTTCAGTTTCGCTATTTGCCCTTCCAGTGTTTTCTTTGCCGCATCATTAGTTGTTTGTGCCATTGCTTTGCCTGCATACAGTAACGCATTTTTGAAATCCCCTTTGGCGGAGTAAGTAAACATCAACCCGTTATTCACCATAGACACATCACCAAATTTTGTTTTTCCTGCCAGCATAGTTTCCAGTGCTTTATCATTTCTCTTCTGTGTTATCAATGCCCTGCCATACCCTATGTACTGGTTTGCGGTTGCCATTGTTAATGCTTCGGTCATTACTGAGTCGGCCTGTACCAAACGATTCAGCTTTTCATACCCTGTTGCAAGGTTTCGTAAACTAACATAGCTTTTCTGCCCCTGAAAACCCGTAACAGCTCTTTGCGCCCAGCCCAATGCTTCTTCCAGATTGATATTCTTGTTAAAACAAAAAGACGATGCCTGTATCATGTTGGTGCTGTTAAATCCTTTCTGGCTCGTAACCTGTTCTCTCAGACTGTTCACTACAATATTATCGACATCCACTTCCACTTTGAATGGTACAGATAATTTCTCCCATTGCATCGCAATTACACAGTGTTTTTCTTTTTGCTCAATAAATTCATACTTCAGCCATTCAATGCTTTTATCCAGCATTACGGGTTTGATAGTAGTTCTTAAAGCGTCATTCTTTTCTTCATAATAAAAACTGCCCCAGGCATTACTTTGATTAGAAAGAATCAATACCACACTATCCGGCGCATACATGGCCATGTGTATGCCATAGGTTCCTGCTTTTATATTCTTACTTTCTACTTTCACATCATGTTCAAAAGTGATGGTGGTATTATCATTTGCCCCCGCCCGCCAGGGACTTGTTGGTTTGCTGGTAATAAAATTTGTTGTGCTGAATCCGTTGGTAATTAACGTACCCCAGATCTTCCCTTCCCGCCCGGCTACATCGGGACGGCCATAGGTAATAGTAATATCAGTAATGCCTACTTCTTCGGTAATTTTTGCACGGGGATTGCCGCCGCTGGGTGGCACATCCATTTGGGAAAATGAATTGATGGTAAGAAATAGTATTATTGAAAGTAATGAAAAGCGTTTCATATAGCAGTTGTTTAGTGTTTGGTAAAATTATTTCTGAAAATTGTATCCCTTTATAATGCAGCTTTTGTTTCTTTCAGCCCTTTGCTTTGCAAATACTCAAGTAATTCTTTGGCATCATCCCCTCCCCGCTGTGCATGGTGCAGCAATGTAAGTCCATGCGGCCCTCTTGCTGATAAGTATTCAGGAAATGCTTCGAGATAAGGTTTTACAATTTGTGTTTTGCCAAGCATCGTTAGCACAAACATATTTGTTCTTGCGCCCTGCTTTATCAGGTAGTTAGCAATATCCTTATTACCCACATGTCCTGCTCCCTCCAATGCAGTTTCGAAATCACCACTGCCAAGATCCCATGTGGCATACAACAAAGTAGGAAATTCCAGCAACAGTGACTTTACTTTATCTAAATTATTATGCCCTGCACCAACAAACTCTTTCACTTTCTCAGCTGGAAGCGGATCACTTTTTGGTGACATCTTAGATGCTGTGGTTTGCCCTGATAATAAATAAGGAACAGCAATGATTCCACCAGTGCCAATGGCAACTTGTTGAAGGAAATTTTTTCGGTTCATAAAAATGATTTTACTAAAGTTCATGCAATAAAACCGTAAATCCCTCCCATTCATCATTTCTTTCTACGATATTCAAGGTCATATTCAGTTGTCCAGCTTAAGCCATTGTCCTTAGAGATTTCACCATACTGTCTTAGCTTTTCGGGGTTTAAATTAGTAAAAGTCATTTTGCGGATAGCCATAGTGTCTTTACTAAAAGGAAATGGTGAAGAACTATAAATGATTTTATTGTTGTCAAATTTTCCTTTCAGGTATTCATTACTTCCTCCTGCATTATCTACCCAGGTTTGTTGCCATTGTTTGGTGGCAGCGTTCCAGGTATTAAAACTTTTTCCTGCATAGCGGATGCCCCGGTTAGCCGTTGCACTCGTCCACTCTTCGAGAATAATACAACTATCTAAAATCAAACTGATTTTACTGTCGCCTGCCTTTTGGCCGTTGATGCCAAATGCCTCCCATTCGCCAAGCCAGAAATCAAATTGACGGTATTCGGGACGGCTGCATGGTTTTTGCGACCAAACAACTGAAGACAATATCATTGTTGTAGCAAATACAAGTAGTTTTCTCATGTTGGTTTTTTATAACAGACAGCTAATTTCGGAATATTGCTGAAACATTTATCCCTGAATATCACCTTATAACATTAATTGGGTGTGATAGATAAAAAAAGAACCGTTCAGCCTGTGACTGAACGGTTCTTTATATAATATCAAAATATGCTTGCTCAATTACCGCCACCACCAGGTGGACGTTGTGGACGCATACCCGGTTCAATTTCTTTTTTCCAGATTTCATACTGTGCTTCCGGCAGTGCTGCTTTCAGTTTTTTTTCTCTTGCTTCCGTAAGCGGCTGCATTTTTTCCTGCATTGCCTCACGGCTTGGCCTTTCGCCGCCTGCCATCAATTCTTCTCTTGCTTTGTCAGAATCTTTGTAATAAGTTGTAAAAATAGCGTCAACCTCAGCCAATTTGGTGGCATCCAGTTTAAAAGCACTATCCATTTTAGCATGGATTATGGCTACTCTTTCTTCTACGGTACGGCGCTGAAAGCCACCACCGGGCTGGGCATAGGCAGCAGCAAAAGCAACCACCGCCACCAGCACTAAAGACATTTTTTTCATGATAATTTTTTATTTTAAAAGTTAAGAAGCTGTTTAATAAGACGCCGGAGCAGGCCAAAACATTCGGAAACCGGGTATTTATTTTCGGCACCTCATTTGCCAGAACTCAAGTATCTTGCACCTCCTTAATCATTAAAAAGACGTATGGAATACAGTAAACTTGTTGCGGTAACCGGCCTTCCGGGATTATTTGAACTGATTAACAGTAAAACTGATGGAGCCATCGTTCGCTCCCTCGATGATAACAGTACCCGGTTTGTTTCAAGCCGTATCCACAATTTCTCTCATTTGGAAAGTATTGAAATTTATACCGTTCGGGATAATGTGAATTTGGTGGATGTGCTGAATACAATGGACAAAGCTGGCGGAACCCTGCCTGATGAAAAAGATGGCTCTGCTGTTAAAAAGTATTTTGAAAAAGTATATCCTGATATGGATTTTGAGAGAGTTTATGCCAGCGATATGAAGAAAATGGTGAAATGGTACTCCGTTCTTAAAAAGAACAATGTAGAAATAAAGTTGAGTGAAATTCCTGAAGAGGAAGAAGAAGCAGTACCAGAGGTGGTGGAAGTGAAGGAAGAAAAAGCAGCCAAAAAAGCGAAAGCTCCAAAAGAAGAAGTTGAAGAGAAGGCTCCGGCAAAACCCAAAGCAGCTGCGAAGAAAAAAACTGTAGAAAAAGAAGAAGAGGAAGCCCCGAAGAAGAAGGCGGCTCCAAAGAAAAAATAAAGTATTCAACTGTTTAAAAGCTGTCCCGGATTTTTTCGGGGTAGCTTTTTGTATTTAATTTAAAAAATTAATTATGCCCCTCAGTGCTGATATAAAAAAATTGCCCCGTCATTTTTTGCCAAACGATTTTACCATTACCAATTGGGAAGCTCTGGAACCGTATTTTAAAAATCTGGATGAACGAATCATTAACTCACTTACGGATTTAGAACAATGGCTGAAAGACGCCAGTGAACTGGAATCTATCATCAGCGAAGATGCCTGCTGGCGGCAGATTAAAATGACCTGTGATACGGAGAATAAAGAATTAGAAGAAGCTTTCAATTTCTTTATGATGGAGATTCAGCCGAAAGTGCAGCCTTATTCTGACAAGCTTAATAAAAAATTAATTGATTCTCCTTTTACAAAAGATCTCGACCAGCAAAAATATTTTACTTACCTGCGAAACGTAAAAAAGAATATCGAACTCTTCCGTGAAATTAATATTCCGATACAAGCTGAATTGAATGTAATGCAGCAACAGTTTGGTGTTATCTCCGGAAAGATGACGATTGAAGTAAATGGACAGGAATATACATTACAACAAGCAGCAAAATTTTTAGAAGACCCTGACCGTACTCTTCGTGAAGCAGTGTATCGTAAAATAAATGAAAGACGATTACAGGATAAAAATGAATTGAATAATTTGTTTTCTTCTTTGCTGGTGAAACGTCACCAGGTAGCTATTAATACAGGGTTTGAAAATTTCCGTGACTATCGTTTTGCAGAACTGGGTCGGTTTGATTATACAAAAGAAGATTGCTACCAGTTTCATGAAGCGGTGAAGCTGCATGTAATGCCGCTGGTGAATCAGATCTATGAAATCAAGAAAAAGAAATTGGGATTAGATACACTTCGTCCCTGGGATGTGGAAGCAGAGCCAGCAGGCATACAGCCACTTCGTCCTTTTAAAACCGGTGAAGAGTTGACAGAAAAAACAATTGTCTGTTTTGATGAATTGAAATCTTTCTTTGGCGATTGCCTTCGTAAAATGAAGGAATTGGGTCACCTGGATTTGGAAAGCCGGAAAGGAAAAGCCCCGGGTGGATATAACTGCCCATTAGCAGAAAGTGGTGCCCCTTTCATTTTTATGAATGCTGCCGGACAACTGGACGATGTAACAACTATGGTGCATGAAGGTGGCCATGCTGTTCATTCATTTTTAGCACATGAGTTAGAGTTAAATGGTTTTAAGGAATATCCAACTGAGATTGCTGAAGTAGCCAGTATGTCAATGGAGCTTTTCAGTATGAACCACTGGCATGTTTTCTTTGATAGCAAAGAAGAACTGACCCGTGCAAAAGAACAGCAACTTGAAAGAGTAATCACCATCTTCCCGTGGATTGCAACGATAGATAAGTTTCAGCATTGGGTTTACGAAAATCCGAATCATACCATAGAAGAAAGGTCCAATCAATGGTTAAACATTCTTGAAGAGTTTTCATCACCAGTTATTGATTTCTCCGGCTTGGATAATTACCGCCGCTTCGGCTGGCAACGCCAATTACATTTATTTGAAGTACCTTTTTATTATATCGAATACGGAATTGCACAATTGGGAGCGATTGGTTTATGGCAGCAGTATAAGCAAGACCCTGAAGCAGCCATTAAAAACTATATCGCTGTGCTTCAATTGGGTGGTACTCAAACCCTTCCCGATTTGTTTGAAGCAGCCGGGCTAAAGTTCAATCTGTCACCTGATTACATCAGCGGCCTGATGAATTTTGTAAAAAAGGAACTGGATAGCCTGTAAATAAATTAAAAATTACCTTAAAGTGGTATGCCTCAAATGAGGAAATATCAATACACCCCCTTAAATTTGATGTAGAAAGACAGATGCTTTAATAAAGCGTTTCAACATAGCTACTAATCAGAGCCTTAACCAAAAAGTCCCGATGTTTCTACACCGGGGCTTTGTTTTTGCCCCTGTCCCCTAAAGTGGGAGACTCAGATTAAACACTCTATCATTCTTCCCGATTTTCTTATAGCAGAAAATTTTTATTATTTTCCCGGCAGTAGTTTTATATGGCATCGTCTGTTGCGAACTTGTTCTGTTCGCTACTCATTAAAATTTATACTCAGCAAGTATCATTGAATAAAGTTCCCCTTAAGGGAACAGGTGCATTCCTACTTACAATTTTTGCAAACTCCTTCTACCACTACTTCCACATGTTCTGCCTGGTAGCCTTTCGGTAATTTAATTTCTGGTGTTACTACGTCATCAAGACAATAAGTATTGTTACAATTATTGCAGACAAAATGTATGTGATGGTCATGATGATGTCCTTCCGAACATTCATCTTTACACAATGCATACCGGATAGAATTATCGGCTGTCGGTATAGTATGAATGATTCCCTTATCAACAAATTTTTGCAGGGTTCGGTAAACAGTAACCCGGTCAAATTTTTCACCCGCCTTCTTTTCAATATCGCCGTGAGCCAAAGCACCTGTCTGCTCCATAAAAAGTTGCAGGATTTTTTTCCGGCTTTCTGTAACACTCAGGCTATTACGCTGCAGCAGCATATCAACCCTGTTATCTATTTTTGCCATTACTTGTGTTTTCATATTCACTTATAAAACTAAAAACAGTATAATAAATTATCAAAGCGATTACTTATTCTTCAGCAATTTTTTAATGTCGCTTATCAATTCTCTCACTTCGCTTTCTTTTAGTCCGTCATAAATTTTTCTTACATCGCCATTTCTATCTACCAATGCCCAAAATTGAGTATGCAAAAAATCATCGTCAATACTTTTCAGGTTGTTAGCCGGGTCATCAATGGTATAACTAACTCTGGCCATATTGTACAAACTGTCTTTTCGGCCGGTAAGGAAAACCCATTTACTGGTATTAACGCCTAATGAATCACTGTATTTTTTCATTTGTGCTACAGAATCAGTTTCCGGGTCACAAGTATGGGAAAGAATCAGGAAATCATTTTCATTCTTTAACTCTTCATACACCAGCTTCATATTATTATTCATCTTGGGGCAAATGCCTTTGCAGGTGGTAAAAAAATACTCAGCCACATACACTTTGCCTGCTACCTTTTTTTCTGTGAATGGCTGCCCATTCTGTGTAGAAAACGTAAACGGTCTGATGAAACTGATGGCAGATACCCCTTTTTTGGCATACCCGGGAATAATCAAAGTAAGAACAAAATAGAAAACCAGCGCCAAAGCCACGAAAAAACCAATATAAAACAACCTCTTTTTTGACATGAATTGTATTTAAAAGCACAAAGTTACCGCTGGAAAAAGACATAAAATCATTTTGTTTATTTCTTAAACAAGTTTTTGCAACTACGTTGCCTTTTACTATTTTTGCTCTCTTTATATGAAGTATAAGATAAACTGGGATGCATTAGGGGTCGGCGCCTCATTGGCCTGTGCCATTCATTGTGCACTACTGCCCCTGTTCCTGAGCAGCCTGCCATTATTTGGAATAAATATTATTCACAATATTGGCTTTGAAATAGGTATGATTTTGTTAGCCCTGGCTATTGGTTCCTATTCGATGTATCACGGTTATAAAAAACATCACCATTCTTTATTACCAATAACTCTTTTCTTTTCAGGATTTATTTTCCTGATTCTTAAACAATTCTTTATCCAATATGAAACATGGTTACTGATTCCGGCAGTTGTACTAATTATAACTGCACATGTGATCAACTATAAATCCTGCAGGGTACACAATCATGCACATTCATATGATTGTAATCATTAAACAGCATTCCAGCTTTACTGTTTTTAAACTACCTTGGATGAAAATTCAGCGATGAAAAAAATATTCGTTGCTTCCCTGCTTCTGGTATCTGCACAGCTATTTGCCCAATCAAAAGATGAACTGGCCATCAGACAACTCTTAGCCGAACAAACTGCCGCTTGGAACCGTGGTGATGTGGTAAGTTTTATGAATGGCTACTGGGAACATGATTCGCTGATGTTTATTGGCAAAAGCGGCGTTACTTATGGCTGGACTAACACTTTGAATAATTATAAAAAGGGCTATCCTGACACTATCGCTATGGGAAAGTTGTCATTCAATATCATTTCTGTAAAACGCCTCTCCAAACAATTTTATCATGTAATAGGGAAATGGTTTCTTAAACGAAGCATTGGCGATTTGAGTGGTCACTATACATTACTATTTGAAAAAATAAACGGCAAATGGGTTATCATTTCCGACCATAGCAGTTAAACTTAAAAATATATGGCACTTATTATCCTTGGCATACTTGTTTTAATAGCAGGATTTGCCCTACAGAATAACGAACAGTTGGGTCGTTTTGCGAAAATGATCCGGGGTATTGCCGTCTTATTAATGGTTATCGGAGTACTGGTCAAATGTATTGTGCAGGTTGATGCCGGACAAATAGGTGTAAAATCGCTGTTTGGTAAAGTACAGAATGATGTGTTGCAGAGCGGCCTTCATTTTATAAACCCATTTGTGGAAGTAAGAATGCTGGATATAAAAACACAGAACTATACCATGAGTGGTGTACACGACGAAGGAAACCAAACAGGCGATGATGCTATCCGGGTATTAACGTCTGATGGATTAGAGGTTACAATTGATCTTACCGTATTATACAAGCTTCTTCCATCTGAAGCGCCACGCCTTGTCCGGGAAACGGGTGTGGATTATACAGACAAAATTGTCCGGCCATTAACAAGAACCAAAATCCGTGACAACTCCGTTTATTATGAAGCTGTCTCCTTATATTCCAACAAAAGAGACGAATTCCAGCAACGGATTTTTAAAAGCATAGAAGAAGATTTTAAGAAAAGAGGATTGGTGCTGGAGCAATTACTCGTTAGAAATATCACTCTGCCTGCCTCTGTAAGGGCTACTATTGAACAAAAAATCAATGCGGAACAGGATGCACAGAAAATGCAGTTTGTACTACTGAAAGAAAAACAGGAAGCTGAACGGAAAAGAGTGGAAGCACAAGGTATTGCCGATTATCAGCGCATCATCAACATTGGATTAACCGATCAGCAATTACAATACGAACAGATAAAAGCCTACCTGGAGCTTGCAAAATCTCCTAACTCAAAAGTGATTATTATGGGTAAAGGAAATGCCCCGGTAATACTGGACACAAAAACTAATTAGTTTGTACCTCGTGCCATTGCTGAACTTTCCCAAAAACAAAACAAGAAGCTATCAGCCCAACTGAAGAAAAGATAATATCATTATAATCGAACGTTCTGCCAAAGAAAGGGATACGCTGCAGGTATTCGTTCATAACCAGCATTCCAAAACCCATTATACAAACCATACGAAGATCAAACGGACATTCGATTTTGAAAATGCGGGCAATCAGGTAATCCTTTCCACAAAAAAACCAATAGGCACCAAATGGTATAAGGAATGACCCCAGGAGGTTGGGTGCAATATTTAAAAAGAAGCGGGTTGGGTCATCAAAAAGCTGCATAGGCCGGATAAAATACTTGATTGTCCAGATAAGCAGCGTACCTGTTATAACGAACCATTTACTGATTTGCTTTAATTCCATTCCTTTTAATTAGTTTCTAAAATACTTTCTTTTCTGAAAGTTTCCATACCAGTTTCAGGGTATTTTAAAACAAAAATTTTTTGCCTATTCCTTTTTCCAGGTTTTATATAACTGACGCAGCAAAAGGAATAAAGTTACAGCCATCACTGTATAAAAGATAATGGTATAGATAACCGGCTTACCATTAGTATAGCCTAATTGAAAATATATTCCAGCTGTTGCACAGGCTATCATCCATAGCAAAACCAAGCTGATTGAGTTTAGTATTTTAAGAAGAAATTTTTTTATATCCGGGTCCCATCCGCTCTCCATGCAGTTTTTTTAAGAAAAACAAGTTAGTTTATTTTAACAGCCAATCAGCAACCTGTTTAATCAATCAGTATTCTTTTAAACTCAAGTGAGTCGCCATTGAATACATTAAAATCAACTTTGGAAACAATACCATTTACCCGGCCAACATCGCTATGTTGCCAGAATACCCAACCACGGCTGATGCGTGGTTGTGCCATTTGATAATAATGTGCCACCCATAATGGGTAATCATCAAACTCACTACCAAGGTGACGATTATAAAAATCTACATTGGTATAGATAATTGGTTTTACGCCGTAGTGGTTCTCTGCTATCTCCAGCCACTCCTTTATTTCTTTTTTTAATTGTATTGATGAAACACCGTTCAGTTGTTCTACATCCAGCACAGGTGGCAGGTCACCAGTTTCCAAATCAACTTTATCTATAAAATTCTCTGCCTGCATTCGTCCATCTTTGGAAGCAATAAAAAAATGATACGCCCCGCGGAGTATTCCTGCGTCTTTTGATTTCTTCCAGTTTCTTTTAAACTGCGGGTCAGTGTTGCCAATGCCTTCAGTAGCTTTTATAAATGCAAAACCCAGTTGTATCTTTTTTACTTTCATGGCTTGCACTTCATCCCATGCTATCATACTTTGATATTTGGATACATCAATACCGTGTATAGAATAGCTTTCAGGAATTGTAATGCCAAATTCCGGATAACGGGTAAATTTTGCCTTGCGATAAGTAAGCCATTGGTACAGCATCCATGCGCCAACTGATACAAATACAACCGCAATTGAAAAGAAAATAACCTTGCGAAACTGTTTTTTTTGTCTTCCAGAAAGCATGTGGTGGTTCAGTAATAAGGGTAAACTATAAACAAATATAAATATCCACCCTATTGTAATTTGTTAATTCCATTTTTATTACCTCTTTATTCTTCTGTACTGTATTTTGAACAGCTAATCCCTTATCCGTATTCTATGCTGTACCCTTTTTGGAAAATCTGGTGGAAACTGAATGGCTGGAGCTTTTCCGGCGAATCTCCTTATAACATTAAAAAAGCTGTAGTAATTGTTGGTCCGCATACAAGCTGGAAAGATCTGGTAGTTGGTCTCGCCGCCCGGAATGTTCTCCAATTAGAACACATCAAGTTTATGGGTAAAAAAGAATTGTTCCGTGGCCCGTTGGGTTGGTTTCTTAGTTCTGCCGGTGGTACACCTGTTGACAGAAAAAATAGCAATGGCATTGTAAAGCAGGCGGTAGATATATTCAACAGCAGTGATGAATTTATTCTTGCCCTTTCTCCTGAAGGCACAAGAAAAAAAGTGAATAGATTAAGAACTGGTTTCTATTTCATTGCAAAAAATGCCAAAGTTCCGATAGTAATGGTAGGATTAGATTTTGCCAACAAACAAGTAATCGTCAGCGAACCTTTTCATACCACTGATGATAAAGAAGAAGATTTCAATCATATTCATTCCTTCTTTATGTCTGTAAGAGGTCGTTTTCCTGAACATGGTTTGCAACACTTTAAAGCAACGTCAGGTATTATTTACTCTTTTAAAAATTCTCTTTCGCATTAATAGCTATTCAATAATCCTCAGCTTCGCATAATTCAACATAATCTTCTTTTCACCATTATGCTCAAACTTGACGGTTGCAATAGGATTATGTGCAGCACCTTCCATCTTCATCACTTCGCCAAAACCAAATTTCTGATGTTCCACTTTTTGTCCTTCTTTTAAATCAGATGTATCGCTGGCGATAAAATCGGCTGATGGAACATGTTCTTTTACTTTGGCAGGCACTCCCTTTGGTGGTAAATAAGAGGGTGCTGATTTTTGTGCTGCCGGACCCGCATTATAATAAGTGCCCGACTGCTGCCTGGCAGAACCAGATTCACCGTCATCAACATTTTTTGCTTTCATTCTGTCAAATGCAGAGCTTTTACTCCACTTGCTGCCACCTATCTGATTCTTAGAACCACCACCCGCAAAGCTTCTGTCCATAAATTGTTCCGGCACTTCTTCAATAAAACGGCTGGGTTCGTTTTGCACTAATTGCCCAAACCGATAACGGGTATTGGCATAGGTAATCCAGAGACGTTCTTTAGCTCTTGTAATTACTACATAAAATAAACGCCGTTCTTCTTCCAGTTCTTCCCTGGTATTAATGGCCATGGCATTGGGGAAAAGCATTTCTTCCAATCCCGCAGCAAACACACAGCTAAACTCCAAGCCTTTAGCCGCATGTATTGTCATCAGCTTTATCGTATCAGCATCCGGGTCTTTATCATCTGCATCCGTCAGCAACGTAATTTGTTGCAAGTAGGATGCAAGACTTTTATCTACCAGTTCGCCATCTTCATTGTCAGGGCTTTCTGTCCATTCTTTAATGGAGTTTAATAACTCCTGAATATTTTCATATCGCTGTACACCTTCTGTACTCTTATCGTTAAATAGCTCTTTTACCAGGTTGGTTTGTTTGCCTACATGAAAAGCTACTTCATAGGCATTCTGTTTTGTCAGCATGCTGGCAAAACTTTTTATCATGGTCACAAAATCCTGTAGTGCTGTAAAAGTTCCTGCCCGGAAACCAAATTCATTTGCCCTTTCCAATACTTCCCACATACTGATGTCAGCAGTATTAGCTTCTAATACCAGTTTATCAATGGTTGTTTTACCAATTCCTCTTGCCGGGTAATTGATAATACGTTTTAATGCTTCTTCATCTCTCGGGTTTACAATCATGCGGAGATAAGCTACCACGTCTTTTATCTCTTTCCGCTGATAAAAACTCATGCCGCCGTAAATAGTATAGGCCAATCCCATTCTCCGTAAGGCTTCTTCAAAGGCACGGCTTTGTGCATTGGTACGATAAAGAATAGCAAAATCTTTATTGCTGTAATGATTGCGGAGTTTTTGTTCCTGTATGCTATCAGCTACAAATTTTCCTTCATCATTATCCGTCATCGTCCGCACCAGCTTTATCTTTTCTCCTTCCGTATTATCAGTAAACAATACTTTCTCAATCTGGCCTTTGTTGTTCTTGATTATTTCGTTGGCAACATTTATAATGTTTTTCGTACTGCGATAATTCTGTTCCAGTTTAACCAGCTTCACATCATCATAATCTTTTTGAAACTGTAAAATATTTTCAATTGTGGCACCACGGAAACTATAAATACTTTGTGCATCATCCCCTACCACACATACATTTTCATGCATGGCTCCCAATAGTTTGATGATTTCATACTGTGAAGGATTAGTATCCTGGTACTCATCAATTAAAATATATTTGAACTTATGCTGGTATTTGACTAAAGCTTCAGGCACATTTTTAAGCAGTTCATAAAATTTCAATAACAAATCATCAAAATCCATTGCGCCGTTTTTTAAACAACGTTTTACATAAGCTTCATATATCTGGCCGATAGCAGGACGATTGGCCCGCATATCTTCCTGTTGCAAGCCATAATCATTTTTATATTCTACAGGGCCAACTAATGCATTCTTGGCGGATGAAATTCTGTTGTAAACAATATTGGGTTTGTAATGCTTGTCATCCAAATCCATTTCATTGATAACGGTTTTCACCACACTTTTGGCATCATCCGTATCATATATGGTAAAGTTGCGGGGATAGCCAATCTTCTCTGCTTCAAAACGGAGTATCCTTGCAAATACCGAGTGAAAGGTGCCGATGTATAAATTCCTGGCTTCACCATTGCCCAGAATTTTTTCTACCCTTTCCTTCATTTCTTTGGCTGCCTTATTGGTAAAAGTCAATGCCAGTATATTGAAGGCATCCACACGGTGTGCCGACATCAGGTGAATAACTCTTGTAGTAAGTACTTTTGTTTTGCCGCTGCCTGCACCCGCCACTATCATTATCGGCCCGTCTTTATGTAGTACGGCTTCATGCTGCCGTTCATTCAATCCGCTTAAGTAATCAATCATTTTCTATTTGTCACCCTGAGTTTTTCGAAGGGCTGTATGGGTGCAAGTTACCGTGTTCGTTTGTCATTCTGAAAGATGTGAAAACATTATTGATGATGTACAAATTTTGTGTTCGCTCCCCAGGCCGTTTTAATTTTTACAGAAGGACGTATACTTATGGTAGATTTATCCAGCATCATGTAATAGCCACTACTATTCTTAGGGTCTTCACCGGGAGTTTCTATTACATTCCATCCAAGGCAGATATGTTGCTTTGCCTCTACACCGGTAATTTTTCCATTTATACAGTCGGTTGTGAAAAAGGCAAACTTCGGAGTAAGCACTGCTATTAATTTTATTTTATCTCCTACGTTATTCAGGTAAGGAACAGGTAATTGAATTGACTCATATAAATCAGCACTATTTACCGTCTTTGTATAGGGGGTACTATTTTTATCGGTTGTTGAAAATGTTTTTTCAACAGAAGGAGTAAAGAAGAGATTCGTCATTACTTTATTTCCCTTTTGTGTTTGACGTTTTCTTGTAACTTCAATTTCAACATAGGGTAAACGGTATTGTCCCCTTGGGTCTGGTTTATAATTAAAGAATCCGCCATTTTGTATATTCTTTTTCGAACTCTCTTCCACCATTTTATCAAATCCTTCTGCAATCAATTCAGCACAGGTTTCATCGCAAGGCATACCGGTTTGTTCAGCTGCTTTTTGTATCAGCATCTGTACTACTTGTCCTTTGGCCAGTTTACACATCTCATCAAAATTGGGAATGCTTGGCGGTATTCCTGCATACGACATCGCCATTTCAAAAACTACCCCGGTGGCAAGGTTACAGCCGTCATCAATTTGCTTTTTATTCAGGCCGGTTTGTTCAAGCAATTTTTTATTAGCACTGGTCACCGGGTCGTAATTGCACATGTATTCACTGAACTTACTTTTCAGGTAATCTTTTGTTTCACTATAAACTTTACTGGCTCCGTTTACTGTCCAGGCGGCGGCATCTGTAGCAGAGTTAAAGGCCTTTTCATACCAGGACTTATTATCCGCTTTTGGTGGAGAAGGGCATATAATCGTTCCGACAGGAAAGGAAAGTTTAAATTGGTCTGCTGCCTGCTTTTCCCATGTATTTCCCATAGGGCCAAATACTGTACTCTTTTCCTCTTTCTTTTCCGGTTCATTGTATCCGGTAACTACTATGCAGTTTACAAATGCAGGTTCCGGGTAGTGCATTTTTGTATAATTAATCGCTGTTATTTCATAATCCGACTGCAATGAATCCTCGCTTGTTGGTATAGGTGGCGGTGGAAAGTTGATGTAGTCCGGTATAATCTTAATCGTATTTACTGCCTTACTTATAACCAAACCCTGATTATCTAATGCCAGTAACCTTACATAATAGGCACCAAAAGTTTTCAAAGCATCAAGTAAAATAGCAGTATTTTTTAGCTGTATACCAGTTGTGTTTTTATAGGTAACTCTCTGCTTATCCCGGCTGGCATATTGCACACTATTTATTACTTGCTTAAAGTTGATCGTAAATTTTATACTATCGGCTTTTGTTTTTGCTATTGTCTTTGTTTCAATAATGCCATTGAAGTTTTTATCTTCTTCCATTGGAAATGGCAAGTTGGAAATTTCAAACCGGGCAGAAGCTGCATTTTCAGGAATATGATACCAGATAAAATCACTTTGCCACTGCGGTGTTTCAGTTTTACCGGTGATATATTTCAATTCATCAGCATGGTATTCAGTTACCCAAATAGGTGGTTTTACATCAGGGTCAGAGCCGACGTATTGCACAAATCTTTTTAAATTCGGTTGAATAACCTGAGTATTTAAAAGAACTGAACTGATTTTCGAATTTTTAATCCCGGCTATTTTCGAAGCATTTATATTATTATCCTGTATTTTAACCGGCCGGGTTTCTCTTTTTGGAACAGTGTCTTTTACCGGTTGCTTAATCACCGGAACTGCTTTTGTATTTACTGAAGGATTTGTCTGCCGGATTTGTGCAGCCGTGGTTTCTGACAACAACATAAATAACAAAGCAGGCAAAACAATACGCTGTATCATAAGAAGGGTTTTATTAAAAGTAGAACGTATTAGCTGCTGATATAATATATTTTGTACCCGCCTGTTAATAACTACACCAATTTTATCTTTGTCCTTAAACCAATCCTTTCCGGTAAAATGGGTAAAAAATCCTACTTTTTGCCCATGAAAAAATGTTTAACCCTCTTCGCAGTTATTATTGCTGGTACAATTGCTATTGCACAAAGCAAACCGGCCTATGTGTTGTACAATGCAAAAGGTAAAAAAGTATCTTATAAGAAAATGCTCCGCACTGTAAAGGAAAAAGACATGGTAATGTTCGGGGAGTTTCATAATAATCCTATTTCCCACTGGCTGCAATTGGAAGTAACGAAAGATTGCGGAGAAAGCCGTCAACTGGTATTAGGTGCCGAAATGTTTGAGCAGGATAATCAACAGGCATTGGATAAATATCTGCATGGGAATCTTTCTGCTAAATGGTTGGACTCAAATGCAAGGCTTTGGAAAAATTATCCAACGGATTATGCACCGTTGGTAAATTATGCTAAAGAAAAAAAGATAGCATTTGCCGCCAGCAATGTTCCGCGCCGCTATGCTTCCATGGTCTTCCGTGGTGGATTTGAAGCGTTGGATACATTATCCGAAAAAGAAAAAGCATGGATAGCTCCGTTGCCAATTGCTTATGACTCTACACTGCCCGGGTATAAAAATATGATTACGATGATGGGAACCCATGGCAGTTCAAATATTGCAAAAGCCCAAGCTATTAAAGATGCTACCATGGCTCATTTTATTTTACAATACTACAAACCCGGTTCTTTGTTTATTCATTACAACGGTGCTTATCATTCTGAAAACTATGAAGGCGTTGTCTGGTATTTGAAACAAAAACGTCCGGAATTAAAAATTGCAACCATCACTACTATTTCTCAAAAAGATATTCATTCCTTGCTGGCAGAAAATAAGGGTAAGGCAGATTTTATTATTTGTGTGGATGAGGACATGACCACTACATATTAAAAATTATTCTGCACTACTATTTTTATTTGTGTACCAGCGATAGAAACGCAGATGATCGTCTGTTGCGAACTTGTTCTGTTCTCTTTTGTTCTTTCGGTGAAAGATTAAAAGAGAATCACACTTGTACTGTGGGAATTTTAGTCGGCAAATACATATCACGCAGAGGAAAATACAGGGGACACCGAGATTGTATTCTCTGCGTACTTCGTGTCCTCTTCGTGAAGTGTATTCTAAATGCTCAATAGCGAACAGAACCCTGAAGTGTGCGACGCAACAGAAACTGATAGCAGCACTACAGCTCGGCCCAAAATTTTACTCCTATTAAATCCAATCAACACATTTATTTTCTGCTCTTGGCAGGGTTGTTTAAATTGTAGGCTACTAAAACCCCTGCTATGCGTTATCTCATTGCCTTCGCTATTTTTCTTTGTCCGCTTTTTATTCATGCACAAACACTTCCTTCTGTTGAAGACAAAACGAAGGGATTAAAAAAATATGAAGGGTATCTCAATTATTATTGGGATGAAGCAACCGGAAAAATCTGGCTGGAAATAGATAAACTCGATTCAGAAATTTTATACGTTATTTCTCTTCCTGCTGCATTGGGTTCTAATGATATCGGGCTTGACAGGGGTTTGCTGGGTGATGACCGTATCATCAAATTTAACCGGGTGGGCAGAAAAATATTAATGATACAACCCAATTATGCGTACCGTGCCATTACTGATGATAAGGCAGAGAAAAAAGCAGTGGAACAATCCTTTGCTCAATCTATTCTCTGGGGTTTTACTATTGAAGCAGAAAGTAATGGCCATACATTAGTAGATGCGACCGATTTTTTATTGCGAGATGCGATGAAGGCTGGCAATCGCATAAGAGGAATGAAGCAAGGAAATTATTCTTTTGATAAATCAAGGTCAGCTATCTATTTACCACAGAGTAAAAACTTTCCGCAGAATACAGAACTGGAAGCAACCATTACATTGGTGAATACGGATGGTGAAGCAGGAAATTATGTAAGGTCTGTTACTCCTTCTGTAGAAGCTATCACCTTGCGGATGCACCATTCATTTGTGCAACTGCCCGATAATAATTATCAGCCCCGTGTATTTGATGCAAGAAGCAGTTTTATAAATACTTCTTATTTCGATTATAGCACACCGGTAGCAGAACCCATTGAAAAACATTTTATCATCCGTCACCGTTTGCAAAAGAAAGACCCGACAGCAGCAAAGAGCGAAGCAGTAAAACCAATTATTTATTATTTAGATAATGGCGTTCCGGAACCCATCCGCAGTGCTTTACTGGAAGGTGCACAATGGTGGAACCAGGCTTTTGAAGCCGCTGGTTATATCAATGCCTTCCAGGTAAAAATATTACCGGAAGATGCCGACCCGATGGATGTTCGTTATAATGTTATTAATTGGGTGCATCGTTCTACCCGTGGCTGGTCCTATGGTGCATCAGTTGTTGACCCAAGAACAGGCGAAATTATTAAAGGCCAGGTTTCATTAGGTTCATTAAGAGTAAGACAAGACTATTTAATTGCACAAGGTCTGTTGTCACCGTTTGAAAATGGGATGCCTGCAGATGACAAGATGTTAACAATGGCATTGAACAGGTTGCGCCAATTATCAGCACATGAAGTAGGGCACACCATTGGATTGATGCATAATTACTCAGCCAGTGTAGTAAACCGTTCCAGTGTGATGGATTATCCGCCACCGGCGATGTCATTAAATGCAAAAGGTGAAATTGATTTAAGTAATGCTTATGCTTTAAGTATTGGTGACTGGGATAAAGTAAGTGTTACCTGGGGCTACCAGGATTTTCCAAAAGGCACGGATGAAAAAAATAGTTTGAATAAAATACTGACGGATGCTTATAAAAAAGGTTTTCAGTTTATCAGCGACCGTGATGCCCGTGCGGCCGGCGGTTTGCACCCAACAGCACATTTGTGGGACAATGGCAAAAGCCCGGTTGATGAATTAAAAAACCTGATGAAAGTACGGGAGAAAGCATTGAACCAGTTTGGTGAAAATAATATTCGCAGTGGAATGCCAATGGCCATGCTGGAAGATGTGCTGGTGCCTGTTTATTTATTACATCGTTATCAAGTAGAAGCTGTTACTAAATTGGTCGGCGGTATGTATTATAATTATGCACTACGTGATGATGGACAAATAGTAACACAAGCCCTTTCCAAAGAAGAACAGTTGAAAGCATTGAAAGCAATTATTGAAACTATCAACCCTTCCGTATTGGTATTGCCAGAACGAATTACCAAACTGATTCCACCTCGACCAGCCGGTTATGATTATACAAGAGAATTGTTTAAGAAACGAACGGGTTTGGCTTTTGATGCATTAAGCCCGGCTGAAACAGCTGCCGATCTTCCACTTTCATTTTTGTTCTACAGCGAACGAATGAACCGTATGGTAGAATACCAGGTACAAAATGGCGGACTAGGGTTAAATGAAATGATTGATGCTTTGCTGAATGCGACATGGAAAGCTCCCCGCCAAAAAGGGATGGAAGGCCTGATACAATTACAGACAGAACAAATACTGCTGACTTATTTATTGGCCTCAAGTATTGACGATGATAATTCTTTTATCACCAAATCAGTCATTCAAAAATCATTGACCGATTTAAAAACATTTATAGAAAGCAAAAAGAAAACTTCGGTTGATGCTGGCTATACCGGCCATTTATTACTGGCAATAGAAAGAATGGCTTCACCTGATAAAGCTAAGCCAACAATACATGCTGTTATTCCACCGGGTGCACCAATTGGGTGTGAAGAGAATTAAAATAATCAGTTCAGGGGGAAATTTGTTTGTCAACCTGAGTTTATCGAAGGGTATCGAAACTTTTATTTGAATCATTCTTCGGCAAGCTCTGGACGACATCCGTTCGTTATTCACCAGGATGATAAATCTTTTTCGCTGTACGTAGTACTTCTTTTTTATCCAGTGTCATCGGTTTGGTTTGCTGATTTTGAAACATTGTCATCTGGTCTTTGTAATGTGGTGATGATGGATTCATTGATGCGCCAAACGTATTCACCGATTCAATAATCGGTAAGCTTCCGTCTTTTGGATAACGGACAAAACAGATATAAGCATCGCCGGAAATTATTTTTCTCATACCATCTTTGTATGGTTCACTATATGCGGCTGTCAATACATCGGGTAAGCCCCAGGCCGGGCGGGCATCATCACCTCTTACTAATTTCTGTACATCACCCAATACCAAATCTGTTTTGCCAAAGTTCTTAATCATATAATCATTTACATACTGGTATGTTTCTATGGCTTCTGCTTTTGTTAGTTGACGAGCTGGAACACCAGCTAATTTCTTTGCCACATAATCATACACTAATAAAAATACCGCCGCCCCTTTACTATCCGCAACTGCTTTTCTATCCCAGCTTTGAAAATTGGTAATCACTTCTTTCATATTTGGATAATCGTTTACATTTAAGTTCAGCATACTATCAATACCATATGTATATTTTAATTCCTTTGGCAATTGCTGGTCAAACTTGATTCGCTTAAACGTATTGAAGTCAACCTTATCCCCATTAATCAATTCTGTCACTCTTTGGCTCCGGTTATTATGATAGGTTTCATAACCGTCTGTTCTGTCAAATTTTCGCATGTCAAGGTTATATCTCTTATCTGTTGCAAAAAAGGGAGAGTGGTTGGTATTGAATAAATAACCGGATGGCGGATTTACATATTGTGGTAATTCTGCAATTGGTTTAAACTCCGTCCATAAGGTAGACGAAGTGTTTCCCGGCAAAGTGCTTTTCCAGTTATACTTTGTATCAGGATTTCTTCTTGGCATTTTTCCATTACTGATATAAAAAATCGTATCGTATCTATCGGCATACATAATGTTGAACATCGGCAAGCTGGTCATACTAACGGCTTTGTAGAATTCGGTAAAGTTTTTTGCTTTGTTCATCCGGTACCATTCTTCCAGTGCTTTAATATCCATGGTAGCCGGAACCCGCAGTGAGAAAACTCCCTTATCTGTTTTTACTGTAGCGCCATATTTACTCCAGTATATTTTTTTACCAATTGTAACAGGTATGCCTTTTACTTTTAGTTTGGCTTTATTCTCTTCCAGATT